>NZ_JBEHGF010000012.1:0-62869 GCF_040225725.1 Corynebacterium sp. KPL4015
CACCGAACGCATCCAACAACGACTCAAGGGCCTGACCCCGATGCAATATCGGAATCAGACCCTTGAACCCCTCATCAGCTAGAATTAAACCAGTCCAACTTTCGGGGGCCAGTTCACCGAGGTGGGGAGGGCGAAGCTTTATGCCGCTAGTTGAATTTTTCTATCTGCTCCATCGCCGCGGCACGGGCGGCGGAGGGACCTTCGGAATTGAGGGCGGCATCGGCAAGCTGCTGGCACTGGTCGAAGGTCAACTCGGCTAATTGGGCACCGACGCCGGCTACTGCGGTCGATGCAGCCGACAAGGAGTTGACGCCAAGGCCGGTCAATACGCAAGCCAGTAGCGGATCGGCGGCGGCCTCACCGCAGACGCCAACCGGGACGTTGTATTCGTGTCCAGCGATGCAGGTGTGCTGGATCAGACGAAGCACGGCCGGCTGCCACGGATCGGTGAGGTAAGCAAGCTGTGGCGACAAGCGGTCAGCGGCCATCGTGTACTGGGTGAGATCGTTGGTGCCGATGGATACGAAGTCCAGATGCGGCATGATCTTATCTGCCATCAGCGCTGCTGCGGGCACCTCAATCATCGCGCCCGCGGTCAGGCCACGCTCCCGGCACAGCTCCGCAAACCACTGGGCCTCCTTCGACGTCGCCACCATCGGTGCCATGACCCAGGTCTCGGCAGCTTCGCCGCGGGACTCCGCAGCCTGTGCGATCGCATCCAACTGGCGCGTCAAGAGGGATTCGTTATCGCGGGCAATGCGCAGACCGCGCACACCCAGCGCCGGGTTCTCCTCAGAGGACAACGTGGCATAAGAAATCGGCTTATCGGAGCCAGCATCCAAGGTGCGCACCACGACCTTGGAATCGGGGTAGGCGTTGAAGACCTTTCTGTAAATCTTTGCCTGCTCGTCAACGGAAGGCTCCTCGCTCGCGGAAAGGAACGACAGCTCCGTTCGGTAGAGGCCAATACCCTCTGCCTGCGAGTCAGAGGCAATGCGGGCGGCGTTGCCATCGGCCACGTTGGCTAAAAGCTGCACGCGGTGGCCGTCCTTAGTTTGCGCCGGCCCAGTCCATTCGGCCACGCGGGCGGCGCGCTCGCGATATTCTTCGACCGCCTTGGTGGATTCTGCCTCGTCCGCGCCCAGCGTCACGGTGCCGAGGGCACCGTCTACGAAGACAAGCGTGCCGCTTTCGATCTCCCGCAGCTTATTTCCCACGGCAACGATGCACGGAATATCGAGCTGGCGAGCGATGATCGCGGTGTGGCTGGTGGGCCCGCCCAACTCGGTAACGAGCGCGCGGATATGCGCGGTATCCAGGGTGGCTGTATCGGCAGGCGCGAGGTCATCGGCAAAAAGTACCGCTTGGCCTTCCACCATGGGCAAACCGGGCTCCTGCTCGCCGCGCAGCTGGGCGATGACGCGGTCGCGCACGTCCTTCAGATCGGTGGTGCGCTCAGCCATAACGCCGCCGGCCGCCTCAAACATGGTGACGAACTTGTCCGTGGCTCCCACCGTGGCGAACTCGGCATTCTTGCCGGAGCGGATGTTCTTGCGCACGGCCTTGTGCCAGCCACGGTCCTTGACCATGCCAGCGGTTGCGGTCAGCACTTCCGAGGCTTGGCCCTCCGCGGCTGCGGCGCGGTTTTCCAAGCGACTGGCAACGATATCGACTGCCTCGAGGAAGCGATCGTATTCGGCTTCGCTGCTGGCCTCTTGGTCAATACTTCCTTCAGTAGGAAGGTCCGGGCGGGGGCGGACCCATACGGCTTCTGCATAGGCGACTCCAGCGACAACGCCGGTTCCTTTAACAGTGGACTGAAGCGTATTTTCCATGGCGATACTTCCTTCGAAGATAGCGGCTTATTTATTTCCAGATCATCACAAATCCAACAGAAATGCAATGTATGCCACACGGTTTCTATTGACTTTCCAACACAATCGGGCAAGAATAAACATTATTGGCGGGCTTAAGCGCGTGTTCCAACCGGACCGACTGCGTGTGGCCCCCAATATACGCACTCTGCGAAAGGGATAAGCTCTCGATGATCCTCACGCTCACCCCAAACCCAAGCATCGACGCCACCCTGGCGCTCAATCAGCCTTTGGCCTCAGGCGATGTCCACCGCGCCGCCAGTGTTACCCAGGTTGCCGGCGGTAAAGGCGTCAACGTCGCCCACGCGGTTCACCTCGCCGGGAAAGAAACCCTAGCCCTCTTCCCCGCCCGCGCGGCCGATCCGTTCATCAACCTCATCCACGACGTCGATCTCCCCTACGCCCACGTGGACATGGATGGCGGCGTGCGCGTCAATACCACCATCACCGAGCCAGATGGCACGACCACCAAGGTCAACGGCCCTGGCCCGCTGCTTTCCGATGCCACCCAAAACCACCTCATCGCCACCCTTACCCGCCATGCCCAATCTGCCGATTGGGTAGCCCTTGCCGGATCGCTGCCCAAGGGCGTAGACGCTGGCTGGTATACCGACCTCATCAAGGAGATCCGCACTGCCGCCCCGCAGGCGCGCATCGCCGTGGATACCTCTGATGCCCCGATGAGGGCCATCGCCCAGCAGCTCGATTCCGCAGCCCCAGACCTCATCAAACCCAACGGCTTCGAACTGGGGCAGCTCACCGGTCAGGATGGCCTCGCCCTCGAGCGCGCCGCTGCGGCCGGGGATTATAGCCCGGTCGTGGAGGCTGCAAGGGATGTCGTAAAGCGCGGCATCAAGGAAGTCCTTGTCACCCTCGGCGGCGCCGGCGCCGTGCTGGTAAACGCAGACGGCGCATGGGCTGCCACCCCGCCTCCCGCCACGGTGAAATCCACGGTCGGCGCGGGTGATGCCGCGTTGGCCGGATACCTATTAGGGCGCACGCAGGGGCAAGGCCCAGCAGATTCCCTCGCACTCTCGGTGGCTTATGGCACCGCTGCGGCCGCAAAACCGGGCACCCAATTCCCCCGCCCCGAAGAACTCGATACCGCCCACACCTCCATCTCCGCTCTATAGCTAAAGGAGCCTTCCATCATGGCATCCGATCTCATCACTACCGAACTGGTAGCGCTCGACGCCGACTTCGGCGATAGCGTCGATTCCGTAATCACCAACCTCGCCACCCTGGTGCACGATACCGGGCGCGCAACCGAGGTCGAAGGCCTCGCCCAGCCCGCCATCGACCGCGAAGCCAAGGCCGGTACTGGCGTACCTGGCGGCGTGGCTATCCCCCACTGCCGTTCCGAGGCCGTCACCGAGCCGACGTTGGCTTTCGCCCGCCTGTCCCGCGGCGTGGATTTTTCCGGCCCCGACGACGATGCCCAGTTAGTCTTTCTCATTGCCGCACCTGCTGGCGGCGGCAAGGCCCACCTGCAGATTCTTTCCAAGCTCGCCCGCGCCCTCGTGCGCAAGGACTTCCTAGAGGCCCTGCGCACCGCGACGACGAAGGAAGAAATCGTCAAAGAAATCCTCGCCGTCGTCAACGCGGAAAAGCCGAAGAAGAAAAAGCAGAACACTGCGGAGGCTGCAGCTGGGACTGTGGAAGGGGCATCGGCTAGCGCGGGTGCTTCGGCGCAAGCTACCCGCATCGTTGCCATCACAGCCTGCCCAACCGGCATCGCGCACACCTACATGGCTGCCGATGCCCTCACCCAGACCGCCGGCGAGCGCGACGACGTCGATCTTACCGTCGAAACCCAGGGCTCGTCCAATAATGAATCGGTCTCGCAGTCCACCATCGATGCTGCCGATGCCGTCATCTTTGCCACGGACGTCGGCGTGCGCGACCGCGAGCGCTTCGCGGGCAAACCCGTCATCGAATCCGGCGTCAAGCGCGCCATCAACGAGCCCGGCAAGATGCTCGATGAAGCCATTGCGGCGGCAAAGAACCCGAATGCCCGCAAGGTTTCTGGCACGGCTACTTCTTCCTCCGCCGAAGAAGAGGGCCAGTCGCTGGGTTGGGGCAAGCGCATCCAGCAGGCGATTATGACCGGTGTGTCCTACATGGTGCCGTTCGTCGCCGCCGGCGGCCTGCTGCTCGCCCTCGGATTCCTCTTCGGTGGCGCCGATATGGCCAATGGCTGGCAGGCACTTTCCACCAATTACTCCCTCTCCAACCTGCCGGGCAATGACATCATCGTCGACGGCGAGACGATGTCGTTCGAGCATTCCGGCTACTCGCTTTATATAGGCGCGGTACTCTTTGCCATCGGCCAAGCCGCAATGGGCTTTATTGTCGCCGCACTTTCTGGCTATATCGCCTACGCCCTAGCCGGACGCCCGGGTATTGCGCCGGGCTTCGTCGGCGGTGCTATCGCCGTAACCCTCGACGCGGGCTTTATCGGTGGCCTGGTGACCGGTTTGTTGGCCGGCTTTATCGCCCTGTGGATTGGCAATTGGAAAGTCCCGCGCTGGCTCGGTTCCCTCATGCCGGTGGTCATCATTCCGCTTTTGACCTCCCTGGTCGTTGGCCTGGCGATGTACCTGCTATTGGGCGCCCCACTGGCTGCGCTGATGGAGGGCCTGCAAGATTGGCTGTCGTCCATGTCCGGGTCTTCTGCCGTAGTGCTCGGCATCATCTTGGGCCTGATGATGTGCGTCGACCTGGGTGGCCCGGTCAACAAGGCCGCCTATCTCTTTGCCACCGCGGGCTTGTCCACTGGCGATGTAGCCTCCATGCAAATCATGGCCGCGGTCATGGCCGCCGGCATGGTTCCGCCCATCGCACTGTCCTTGGCAACCTTCATTCGCAAGTCACTGTTTACTCCTGCTGAGCAGGAAAACGGTAAGTCCGCCTGGCTGCTCGGCCTGTCCTTCGTCTCCGAAGGCGCCATTCCGTTCGCCGCGGCCGATCCGTTCCGCGTCATCCCTTCTATGATGGCCGGTGGTGCCGTGACGGGTGCTATCTCCATGGCGCTGTCGGTCGAGTCCCGTGCCCCGCACGGTGGTGTCTTCGTCGCCTTCGCTATCGATCCGTTCTGGGCTTACCTGGTCGCAATCCTTGCCGGCGTGGCGGTATCCACCGTCGCAGTCTTGGCCATGAAGCAATTCTGTCCAAATAAAACCGTCCAGCAAGCTGCTCAAAAGGCTGCTCCAGAGCCCAAGACCAGTTCCCAGAACGTGGCGGCATAAACCAAACACTCGTACACTGGATCACGATAAATTAACCACAGAAAGGATAAATTCCATGGCTTCCAAGACTGTAAAGGTCGGCTCCTCCGTAGGACTGCACGCACGTCCTGCCTCCATCATTGCTGACGCTGCCGGCGAATTCGACGAGGACATTTTCCTGAACCTTGTTGGTGAAGATGACGATAACGAAACCGACGCCGCTTCTTCCCTGATGATCATGGCCCTCGGTGCTGAGCAGGGCGACGAGGTCACCGTTACCTCTGACAACGAAGAAGCCGTTGAGAAGATCGCCGGCCTCATCGAGCAGGATCTTGATGCTTCCTAAACGCTGCTGCTCATAACTAGCGTTTAAGCACGATTCGTACGCTCCTCGCCTTGATGGCGGGGAGCTTTTGCGATCCGCAGGCAGTTCTTCGCTACCCCTGTGAGCAGATTTAACTCGTTAGTGCAGCACTCAATTGCGGCCATCGGTCGTCGGCCGGTCGTTTCCGTTAGGGCTTCCGGGAGGCGTGGCCCAGGGAGGAAGCCAACGAACCTTTCCTGGTATTCGGGCCAATCGCCCGCGCCGCGGTGGCGCCTTCGGGTCATCGTCGTTAACGCCGTTGTGGTACGGGCAGCAGGTAGCGAGATTAGCGGCATTGGTATTGCCACCGTGCTGCCAGCTTTCTAGGTGGTGGATCTGGCACTCATCCGCAGGATAGTTGCACTTTTCCCAGGGACATACGGGATTGACTGCGGCAGCCATCAACCGCTGCTTCGCGTTGGCGAACCGGGACGTGCGGTACAAATTGACCGGTCCCTCAACGGGATGCACAAGCGTGATGTATCCGTGATCGCTTAAAACCCGGCTCACGAGGTCAGCACCACTGATTCGCGAGCCATTGGTGAGCTGCAGGGTTATTTCCTCGCCATCGCCGTCAACGATGCGATCGAGCTCGTCCAAGGTGATGACCACCTGCGTGCTCGCAGTGGTGCGCGCCCCAGATTTCCCGCCGAAGAAGATGGACTTAACTGAGTCCAGTGGGCTCTGGTTATCAAGGGCGGCGTGCATATCGGCGACATCGGCGGATTCCCCGGTAATGGTCAACGACCACGGTCCGCGCGGCCGGCGGGTAATGCGCACTCCTTTCTTGGGAGTGCGGGGCGGTTGGAGCTCCCGCAACATGGCGCGCGCCCGTTTGCGCAAGGCCGTGGCGCTGCCGCGAAATTTACACAACTCGGAGCGCACGGCCCAGGCATCGCGCTGGGTGCGAGCGCGCAGTGCGAATTTCTCGATCAGGGTGAGCACGTCTAGTGGGTGCGTCGTCGAGCGGGCCGTGCGTTGCTTGGCGCTAAAGGCACTGCGGCCAAAATAGATATCGCAAAGCTGCACCACATCGCGCGCGGCGACGTCGCTGGCACCGCGCTCCACCAAGTCGCGCTCGCTTAAGCCCTGGGCGGCGGCGATGATGTCCATCCCCTGGCCCAGCGCGGATAAGTAACGGTCGAGTGCGTTCATGCCGCCTAGTACAGCGCAGAACCCGGCGCAGCCGCGACCGCACGCACGAAGGCCTGTGGATTAGGCTGCAAACCGTACCGCTACGGCCCTATTTCGCGGCGGGTTCAACAAAGTTATCCACAGAATTTAGTATTTAGCGTCGTGGCCTTCGCCCACGGTTTCGTACAGCTTCCGCATGATCGGATAGGCAACGATGATGCCGACCGAGCCCCAGGCGATGCCCTCCAAGCTCACCCCGCCCACGGTCAGCGTCAGGTTGCCGATGCCCGCGATCAAGGCCACCGCGGCCGCGGTCAGGTTCACCGGGTTATTGAAGTTGACCTCATTATCCATCCAGATGCGCACGCCCAACATGCCGATAAGGCCGTAGAGCACCAGGGTGGCCCCGCCGAGCACGCCGGTGGGGATGGTAAAAATCAGCGCGCCGAACTTCGGGACGAAGGCCAACAAGATGGCGGTCAGGGCCGCAACCCAATACGCGGCGGTGGAATAGACGCGCGTGGCGGCCATGACGCCGATATTCTCGGCATAGGTGGTGGTACCGGAGCCGCCGAAACCACCGGCGAGGGAGGAGGCGAGGCCATCGGCAATCAGGGCATCGCCGGCAAGGTCGTCCAAATCGCGGTTGGTCATCTAAGAAACGGCCTTGACGTGGCCGACGTTTTCCGCAATCAGCACCACGAGCACCGGCAGGGCCACGGCGATGGCCGAAAGATGGAACTCAGGGGCATGGAATTCGGGCAGTCCTACCCACGGGGCGGCATCGATGGCGGCCTTGGCATCCTCGCCCAAGTTGCCGGTCAGGGCGGCGAAAATCCAGCCGACGACCACTCCGATGAGGATGGACAGGCGCGAGACCATGCCGCGCCCGGCCACAGTGGCCAAGAGAATAACCAGCAGCGTAATGCCTGCTACCAACGGCTGGCTGGCGAAGTTTTCGGTCGCATTCGGTGCCAAGTTAAGCCCGATGAGCGCGACGATGGCGCCGGTAACCGCCGGTGGCATCACAGCATCGAGCACCCGCCTGCCGGCAGCCTTGACCACGATACCGACCGCCACCAGCACCAAACCGGTCACCAGAATGGATCCGGCCTGCGCCGCAATCCCGTATTGCTGCGAGGCTGTCAGCGGAGCGATGAAAGCAAACGACGAGCCCAAGTAGGACGGCAGGCGATTGCGCGTAATCAGCAGGAAGAGGATGGTGCCGATGCCGGAAAATAGCAGCGTGGTATTGACCGGAAATCCGGTCAGGGTGGGCACCAGCAGCGTGGCACCAAACATCGCCACCACATGCTGCATGCCGATGCCAATGGTTCGGCCCCAGCTTAAACGTTCCTCGGGCGCGACCACGGCGCCTGGTGCAATCTTCTTACCGTCGCCGTGGACGGTCCAACCTAGTATGCTCACGAACCACCATTATGGGCCATGGAGCACGAATTTTAGGAATCTTCCTCCACGATGAATTCGGCGAGCTCGCGGGCGGTGGTGGCAGGCAGACGGACATCGACAAGCGTGCCATTTTCGGTATATTCCTCGCTGCGCACGGTGCCCTCGGCATGCACGCGGGAGACGACATCGCCGCGGGTGAAGGGAACCTGCAGCTTAACGTGGCTATCGCGGGAGTTGAGGAAGAGCTCCACGCGCGCGCTCAGCTCGTCGATGCCCTCCCCCGTGCGCGCCGAAACATAGACGACGTCCTCATGATCTAGGACGTGGCGCAGCTCCGCGAGCACAAGCGGATCGGCCTGGTCGATCTTATTGATCACGATGATTTCCGGCGGGGCCTGCTCACCAGTCTCGCTGACGATATCGTAGATGACCTTATTGACCGCCTCGATTTGCTTGAGCGGGAACGGGTCCGATCCGTCGACGACGTGCAGCATGATATCGGCGGCGAGCACCTCTTCCAGGGTGGATTTGAAGGCCTCCACCAGCTGGGTGGGCAGGTGGCGGACGAAGCCGACGGTATCGGTGAAGACGACCTGGCGGCCATCGGCAAGCGAGGCGCGGCGCGTGGTGGGATCCAAGGTGGCAAAAAGCGCGTCTTCAACAAGCACGCCCGCGTTCGTCATGGCATTAATGAGCGAAGATTTGCCGGCGTTGGTGTAGCCTGCGATGGCGATCTGAGCGATCGTGGAGGACTGGCGCCGAGAGCGCTTGACCTCGCGGGCGGTTTTCATCCCGCGCAATTCCTTGCGCAGGCGCGCCATCTCGGTGCGGATGCGCCGGCGGTCGGTTTCGATCTTGGTTTCACCGGGACCGCGCAGGCCCACGCCGCCATTAGAACCGGCGCGGCCACCGGCCTGGCGCGAAAGGTTGCCACCCCAACCGCGGGTGTGGGTATAGAGGTATTCCAGCTGTGCTAGCGAGACCTGCGCCTTGCCTTCCTTGGACTTTGCGTGCTGGGCAAAGATGTCCAAGATGAGCATGGTGCGGTCGATGACCTTGGTATTTAGCGCCCGCTCGAGCGCCGTGAGCTGGCCGGGGTTTAGCTCACCATCGCAGACGACGGTATCGGCCCCAGTGGCCTCGACGATATCGTGGAGCTCTTTGACCTTGCCCGAGCCGATGAAGGTGCCCGGGTCGGGTTTATCGCGCTTTTGGTAGATCATTTCGACTACGTCGGCGCCGGCGGTCTCGGTTAGGGCCGCCAGCTCATCCATCGTGGCCTCAACCTCCGCTACGGTGCCTTCGGTCCACACGCCCACGAGGATAACGCGCTCGAGGCGCAGTTTTCGGTATTCCACCTCGTAGCCATCGGTGGTGTCCTCGGCGCGGATGGAGGTCTCGCGGGTAACGCGGCGGAAGGCGTTGCGTTCGGCCAAATCTAGATCGCCGCTGGTGGGCGTGGTTTCCTGCGGGGTATCCGCGTGGTCGCGGAAGGCCTGGGCGAGAAGTTCGTCCTTGCTCGCGGAGCTATCAGAATTCTGCGGGGAAAATTTGTTCATATTGCTATCTATTTTGGCACGTTAGGCGGCAAAACGGGAATTGCGGTTTCCGGGCGTACTGGACAAAGCGATACAATGGTGCCTATGGAAACCACGCAGCCTAGGCCAACGACTACTACCCAGAAAAAGAATACCGAAATGCAGGCCATCGGCTTGGATTTCGAACGCTGGCAGGACGCGGTCGAGGCAGCCATCGCCACGGACCGCCTTGCCGTAACCGGTGAGGTCCGAGGTGGCCAGCTCATCCAATACGGTGATCCTTCGGGCGCCCAGCTTAATATCTTGGCGGTAGAGCCCTACGCCACCTTTATCGGTTTCGATGCGGTCACGCAGGGTTTTGCCCACGTAGAGATGTTTAATGACGTGCTAGCGATCATGGACATCATCGATCCATTCGGCACGCCGCTGGCCCAGGTCACGGCGAATCTCGCGCAGGGTCCACTGTTGGTAGAAGAACCGCGCCAGGACTGGCAGCAGGTATCGCTGACCGCAATGGGGCTTGATATCACCACCTACGACTCCCCTTCTGCCTACGAGGCCAAGACCGGTGAGTACCCCGCCCTTTTTGACTCCGAAGGCGCACGCGTCATCGCCTCTGGCTCCGGCGCGCAGGCCCCCACGCCCGCCGCCACCTTTGCCGCCCGGGTGATGGAAGCCGAATGGCGCACCAATGAACTCACCGGCGAAAAGTTCGCGCACCTCGTCATGGACGGGCTTTTCCCCTTCGATCTCTGCCTGCCGGCGGACCGTGGCGAATTGCCGGCCAAGGATTCCGTGATCTCCGGTACGGCCCTGCTCACCGCCGCTATTGACATGCCGTCCGGCGGCTGCGGCGATGGCGGATGCGGTTGCGGATCCGGCGGTTGCGGCTGCGGCGGACACTAGATTTTTAGGCCATGCCTTTCCTTAGCGATCCGCAAAACCGGAGGATACTTGTCTTTATCCTGCTTGTCCTTTGCGCGATCGCGATCGTTGTAACGCTAAAACTGCCCGGCCTCATCATCGCCGCCATGCTGGTGGGCGCGGGCTGGTTCATGCTGCGCACGCGCCCCGATACCGCGGAAAGAAAGGCCCTGCGCAGCTCCATCTCGCTTTCGGCGGACGATATCCAGGACGTCATCGCCGAATTCGAGGAATTCGAAACGTCCACGGAGGCGGAGCCACTGGCGGATCGCACGCTGTACCGGCCGGCGCTGCTCGACCTCGACTGCTCCCACCCCGCCATAGATGCGTTCCACTACGAATTAGCCGGGGCGCGCCGCTTCCTCCGCCGCCTCAATATCAGAATCCACGCCCACGGCATGCGCACGCAGGAGTTAGAATCACTCCTCCGCGTCACCGATGAGCGCGCCCGCGAGCTGAAAGAATCGTGGCTGGCGGCCCGCCGCGCGGCCTTCCAGCTCGGCCCGGATTACCGCACGCGCCAGATCGACGACGGAAACTAACGCCTCTACAGGCTTGTTTCTCCCGTAGCAACGATGGCGGAGGGGCCCGTCAAGCGCGTACCGCCGTCATAGGCCTCAACGGTGACCTCGCCGCCAGGAACGTGGACGTGGACGGTGCCGAGGGCTTGGGCGGCATCGGCAAGCGCGGCGGTAGCTGCCGCGACCGTGCCCGTACCGCACGACTGCGTCTCCCCAACCCCGCGCTCGAAGACGCGCATATGCACGTGCCCCTCCCGCAGCGGGGTCACCAGCTCAAAATTCACCCCGCCGGGAAAGAAGGACTCGTCGTAGACCGGCGCCGTGAGGTCCTTGGCGGCCAATGCTTCCGGTTCGAGGCCTGGAATGACGGCGGCGAGGTGCGGGTTGCCCATATCCACCCCGAGGCCGGCGTAGGACTCACCGCCCACGGACGCGGTAGATACCCCGGTCACGCGCGCGGGCCCCATCTCCACGGTGACGCTAGCGGCAGTGGCATCGCAGGAATGCACCGTTACTTGCTTGGCGCCCGCCCGGGTGCCGATGGTGAATGCGTCCTCGCTAACCAAGTCGTGCGAGCGCAGCCAGTGGGCAAAGACGCGGGTGCCATTGCCGCACATTTCCGCCACGGACCCATCGGCGTTGCGGTAATCCATAAACCAGTCGGCGGAATCCACCCCGTCCGGAAGTGCCGCCAACTCGCCCGCGTCCACGAGGGCGCCGGCGCGCACAACGCGCAACAGGCCATCGCCGCCGATGCCCGCCCGGCGGTCACACAGCGCCACCACGCGCTCCGGTGCAATCGGCACGTCGGCGTCGAAGTCTTCTACGATGACGAAGTCATTTTCAGTTCCATGGCCTTTGGCAAATTTCATGCCTTCTACCCTAGCGCCGAAGCGCGTGCAAAGCCTCGGCGGTAGTATCGCCCGCGGCATCGAGCCAGGTAATGCGCTTATCGCGGTTGAACCAGGAACGCTGGCGGCGCACGTACCGGCGGGTGCCAGTAATCGTGCGTTCTACCGCATCCTCCCACGTCAGCTCGCCGCGCTGGGCTTGTAGCACCTGCGCATAACCAATCGCGCGGCCGGCGGTGGAATCGGCCACAAGCCCCTTATCCTGCAGGCGCTCTACTTCTTCGACGAGGCCTTGCTCAAACATGAGGCGCGTGCGCTTTTCGATGCGCGGGTTCAACCACTCGCTGTCTGTGCGCAGCCCCAGCAGCTTGGTTCCCCACCGAGGCGGGCCATTCTTCGGCGGCTGGCTGGCCTTAAAGGGCTTGCCGGTCAGCTCGATGACCTCGAGTGCCCGGACGGTGCGCCGGGGGTCTTTGTCCTCAATGATGGCGGCCGCGGCCGGATCGACGCGCGCCAGCTCGGCGTGGAGTGCGTCGGTTCCGATATCGGCGCGGCGGGCCTCGTATTTGGCACGGACCTGCGGATCGGTGGGCGGGAATTGCCAATCATCCACCAATGCCTGAGCATAGAGCATGGATCCGCCGACGAGGATGGGCGTCTTACCGCGGGACATGATGTCCTCGATATCGCGCAAGGCCGCCTGCTGATAGCGCGCCACGGAGGCGGTTTCCGTCACGTCCCAGACATCGAGCTGGTGGTGCGGAATGCCTTCGCGCTCTGCGGGGGAAAGCTTCGCGGTCCCGATATCCATGCCGCGGTATAGCTGCATGGAATCGACATTGACCACTTCCCCACCCAGTTCATGGGCTAGGGCCAGCCCGAGCGCAGATTTGCCGGAGGCGGTGGGGCCAACTACTGCGATGGGGCGCATGCTACCTCCCAACCAGCCACGTAGCGGCCTACTCCGAGGGTGGCATCCGTCGCCCGCACCTGCGCGCGCTTGGGCGTGCAGCCGGCAAGCTCAAGCCAAAGCTCCGGCTCTTCCACGCCGCGTTGCTGAAGCCTCTCGGCATTGCTGCTTGCCGATGCCCCCATCAGCACCTCCTCGCACCACCGGTGCGCCTCCTGCGCGCCGGGGATAAGGGCCAGCGGTGCCCTCTCGGTAAGGCCCGCGCTGCCGTCTGCGACCACGACGCTCAGGACCTTAGGGTCTGGCGCGCCCAAGCGATCACGGCTATCGCGGACCGCTATCTGCGGGACCGTGGACAAGACGTAGTGGGCCATGATCTCTGGCAGGTAGCTTCCGGCGCCCACGTGCACTTGGTCGGCCCCCCAGGCGCGCAGGCTTCCGGTGTGGCTAGTATGCCACCGTGGGGAGCGGGATCCGATAATTTCTGCCTCGTTAATGCCGGCGGCAGCGGCTTCAACCGCCAAGGTGCGCGCTGCCGCGAGCAGTGCCCGCGAGGCGGCGTCGTTGGGAGCTAGCTCGACTGCCAGCGCCGGCGAGGCGGGCATAACCATGAGATTGAACATTATTCCTCCATACTATCTACCCAAGAGGAGGTAATTAAATAGATTCTAGGCACACAGCGATTTTTCGCGGTAATGTAACCAGTGATTTCATCCGGCAGCCGTGACGCGCGGCGATATATGTCTAGGAGGGCTTTCCATGTCTCCCACCCCTACTCCAGGTTCCATGCCCAAGAAGGGCCCCCGCCCTACAGCCAAGCCCGTGCCCGTTCAATCTCCGAGCAAGAACGATCCAACCAAGTGGGGGCGCGTCGATGCCGATGGGTCCGTCTTCGTTTCCGCCCCCGAGGGCGAGCGCAAGATTGGGGAATGGCAGGCAGGCTCTGCGCAAGAGGGCCTCGAGCACTTCGGCGCCCGCTATGACGATCTAGCCACCGAGATCGAGCTTTTGGAGGCTCGCCTGCGCGCCAACCCCAGCGAAGCCGCAGGAATCAAGCAGACGGCCGCGGAATTGCGCGAGACCCTGCCTACCGCTGCGGTTATTGGCGATATCGCCGCATTGGATCGCCGCCTGGGCGCGGTTATCGATCACTCCGTTGTGGCCGGGGAGCAGGCGCAGGCGGATAAGGAAAAGCGCCGACTGGATGCCATTGCGGCGAAGGAAAAACTCGCCGCCGAGGCGGAAGAGATTGCCGAAAATTCCACCGAATGGAAGGCCGCCGGTGACCGCATCCGCGCCATTTTGGAAGAGTGGAAGCAGATTAAGGGCATCGATAAGAAGACCGATGACGGCCTGTGGAAACGCTACTCTCGCGCCCGCGATGCCTTCAATAGGCGCCGCGGTTCGCACTTTGCAGAACTCGATCGCGCCCGCGCGGCGGCGCGAAAGAAGAAGGAAGAACTCGTCGAGCGCGCTGAAGCCATCCAGGACTCCACCGACTGGGGCCCTACCGCCCACGCCTACCGCGATCTCATGGCGGAGTGGAAGGCGGCTGGCCGCGCCCCACGCGAGGTCGATGACCAACTGTGGGCAAAGTTCCGCGCCGCTCAGGACCGCTTCTTTGATGCCCGCAATGCCGTCAACGACGAGCGGGACCGCGAGTTCGCCGAAAACGCCAAGGCAAAGGACGCGCTGCTTGCGGAATACGATAGCCTGATTGACCCATCGCAAAGCATGGACAAGGCCAAGGCTAAGCTGCGCGAGCTGCAGGAAAAGTGGGAGGAAATCGGCTTTGTGCCCCGCAATCAGGTGCGCGAGTACGAATCCAAGATCGAGCAGCTAGAAAAGCGCGTCACCCAGGCGGAAGAATCCGAATGGCGGCGCACCGACCCTGAAGCGCAGGCTCGCGTGGCCCAGTTCCAGGCCAAGGTGGAAGACTTCAAGGCCCAGTCCGCGGCCGCGGAAGCTAAGGGCAAAGAGAAGAAGGCCGCGGAGCTGCGCGCGCAGGCGGAGCAATGGCAGGAATTTGCCGATGCCGCTGCCAATGCCGTCAACGATAAATAGTGCACCTCGTTCAGATTGCGCGCCCCACCCAGGTATCCGAGGCTGAACCGGCGGATTGCATCCGATCCTTTGTTTTCTGGGCAAACCTGGCGGCGCAGGAAGCCAGTGGGGATGCGGCGGCCTCGACCTCGCCTAGCCGCGTGGTGCACCGCCTGCAAGGTTCGGGCGAATCGCAGACCTACCTTTTCGCCGTGGTCGATGCGCCGGCGACGCTCGGTCCTGTCTCCGAGCTTGGCCTGCCCCAAATCCCCGCCACCGCACCGAGCCCCGAGCTGGACTATGTAGGATTTATCCACATTAGCCTGCCGCTTTTAGAAGAGCGCAATGCCGCGGAAATCGAGTGCGTCCTCTGCGATCTGCCACTGCCCGGAGAACCCCTTGATGCCAAGGGGCAGAAGGTGGCTACCTGGATGGGAGATACCGCCTTAAAGATCACCCAACAGCTCGGCCGCAGCGTCGCGCACGTGGGTCTGCTGCACCCGCCGGAGACTTCGCCGGAGTACGACGCGATGGCGGAGGTCTATCAATCCCTGGGCTTTACGCAGCGCCATAGTGAGCGGCAACTAACCATCGATATTCCAGAACAGTCGGCTGCTGCCCTCTTTCCGCCTGGGCTTTCGGCCGCGGTATGGCAGGACTATGCCATACCGGAAGAACACATCGACGATGTCATGCGCCTTTTAACGGTCGCCTCCGCAGATGCCGATACCGGCACCCTGTCCACCGAACCCATCGTGTGGTCTCGGCAGCGATTGGAGGAGGCGCACCAACGCCTGCGTTCGCGGCGCGGACATACGTTGCTCGTAGCGCTCATTGATGACGCCGGCGACATCGTGGCGCTCACGGAACTGGCGCGCCATGAGGCTGCGGATCCGGAGGTCTGCGAATGGACCCTCACCGTCACCGACCGCGACCACCGCCGGCAAGGCTTGGCGCAATTGGCAAAACTCACCGCCCTGCACGAGGTCAATCAGGTCTGGCCGCAGGTGCGTCGCTGCTATTGTTCCGTCGCCGCCGGTGACGCAGCTATGAACGCGCTATACGCACGGCTCGGGGCGCGGGAAATCTCCCAATCCTCAGCCTGGGAGCTGCACCTTTAGCCCTCCTGCTGGTGACGGTGACGCTCGGCGGCCTTCTTGCGGCGGTCATCGATAAGCATCTCCTGCGGCTGTGGGGACGCAATATCGGACTGGATTTTGCCTACCTCATCCAGCTGGCCCGCCGAGGCGCGGACCTTCTCCTCGGCCGCGCGTTGCTCCGGGCTGCGGCGCAGGGCGACGAGGCTAAAGCCCAAGAAGGCCAGGAAGGTGGCCAGCATGCCCACCCACATGCCAATGGCCGGGCCGTCTGCGGTGGAGCCGCGGTACCAAAAGCCCCACAGGTTGACGAAGAAAGAAACCGTCACCATCATCCACGCAATCAGCCCGAGGGTGGCGCGGCGGGTCAGCAAGGTCGCCGTCGTCAGCACGCCCACGCCGAGTAGCGCGAGCCACGCGGAGACGGTTTCCATCAGCGAGATCTTCACCCCGTCATCGGTGGTGCCAAAACTCAGAACCTGCCACCCGTGGGCAGAGCCGGCATAAGGAACGATGAGGTAGACAATATAGGCCGCCACAGCGATCAACAGCGTCAGCTGCTGCCCACGCAGATCCATGGTTTGTGCTGCTCGGCGCTCCGCCTGTGCCGCCTCCTGGGCGGCGCTGGTGGTATTTCGCTCTGTCATGGCACCCTAGCCTACTCCCCCGGTTAGCAGCCGCAGGAATCCGCTGCGGCAGCGCTGGCAGGCTTGCCGATGCCCGGCAATCCCAGGCCCACCCCAATGGGAGCGGTAGTGGGGGTTTGACCCGCCGCCGACATGTCGCCGGCCTTGGTGCGGGTGTGGGTGTTTACTGCGGCATCGGCAAGCAAGAAGAACGAGCCTGCACCGGTGACCTTGGTGCGCACGACGTCGCCTGGGCGAATCTCAGCGGAGATATCCGCGCCGTTGTCGTCGATAGGGCTAAAGTGCACGAGGCGCCCATCGCGAGCGCGACCCGACATGCGGTGGGTCTCATCGTTCTTGCGCCCGCCTTCAGCCTGGACCAAGAGCTCCACCTCAGTGCCCACGAGCTTCTGATTCTCTTCTGCCTGGATGCTATCCTGCAGCGCAACGAGCCGCTCGAAGCGATCCTGGACGACTTCCTTGGGCACTTGGTTTTCCATCTCTGCCGCGGGGGTGCCAGGGCGCGGGGAATACTGGAAGGTAAACGCCGAGGCGAAGCGAGCGCGGCGAACCAACTCCATGGTGTCCTGGAAATCCTCTTCGGTCTCGCCCGGGAAGCCGACGATGATATCGGTAGTAATCGCCGCGTTTGGAATCTTCTCGCGAACCTCATCGAGAATGCGCAAGAACTTCTTCGTGCGGTAGGAACGGCGCATGTCCTTCAAGACCTTATCCGATCCGGACTGCAGCGGCATATGCAGCTGCGGGCACACCGCCGGGGTTTCCGCCATGGCGTCGATAACATCTGAGGTAAATTCTGCCGGGTGCGGGGAGGTAAACCGCAGACGCTCGAGGCCATCGATCTTCCCCACCTCGCGCAGCAGCTTCGAGAAAGCGAAGCGATCGCGCGGCATTTCTGGATCGGCGAAATTCACGCCATAGGCGTTGACGTTTTGGCCCAGCAGGGTGACCTCAGAGACGCCCTGGTCCACCAGCGCTTGTACCTCGGCCAGGATATCGCCCGGCCGGCGGTCCTCTTCCTTACCGCGCAGGGAGGGAACGATGCAGAAAGTACAGGTGTTATTGCAGCCTACGGACACCGACACCCAACCCGCGTAGGCGGATTCGCGCTTAGCGGGCAAAACCGAGGGGAACGCCTCTAGCGAATCGACGATTTCTACCTGGGCTTCCTCGTTATGGCGGGCGCGCTCGAGGAGGGTTGGCAATGCCGCCATATTGTGGGTGCCGAAGACGGCATCCACCCACGGTGCGTTGTCAAGGACAGTGTCTTTATCCTTTTGCGCAAGGCAACCGCCCACGGCAATTTGCATGCCTGGGTGGTTCTCCTTCGTCTTCTTCAATGCGCCCAGCGTGCCGTACAGGCGCTTGTCGGCGTTTTCGCGGACTGCGCACGTATTAAAGACGATGAGATCCGGCTCTGTGGCCTCGTCGGCGGCCGCGTAGCCAGCTTCCTCAAGCAGGCCAGAGATGCGCTCAGAATCGTGCACATTCATCTGACAGCCGAAGGTTCGGACTTCATAGGTACGGGTTTCAGGAATTGTCTGCTCCACGTCGGCATAGTCTAGCCATCACCCAGAACAACTCATAACCGTCGCTGCTAGGCGCCCATGAAGACTGGAAGATGAGACCAGGGCGTGGTGCACTGCGTTAGGGTGCGCACCCGCTGTGCGTGGGGATGCGCGCGCGAGTGCCTAGGTTAGTGTCCCACTAGGCGTACGGATTTAAGGAGAAGACAGCTCCTCGCAACGCTCCTCGAGGGCGCTAATGGCAATGTTCAAAGACATTCCCTCGTTGAACCCACGGCGCGCCAATACGCCTACGATTCTGCGCAGCTCCTTATCCCGTTCCTTCCTATCCGCAGGAACGGATTTCAGGCTGCGCGCCTTCTTTTCCGCCAAGGCTCGGGCCATAGCTTCTTCATCGGCGGCATCAATTTGCTCGAGGGCTTCGTCTCTATCCGCTTGGCTTACGCCTTTTTCCCGGAGCTCGCGGTCGAGGACGCTGCGCGATTTCCCCCTCCGCTTATGCCGCTGCCGCACCCATTCGGCGGCAAAGGCAGCATCGTTAATGAGGCCCGCATGCGCTAAGTCATCGAGGACATCTTCAACCACCTCGGGGTCGAATTCGGCTTGTACTAGACGGTCATACAATTCCTGACGGGATCGCGAACGTTGATCCAGCAAACCCAAGGCGCGGGAACGAACCTTGGATTTTGCCTCTTCGGCCTCCCGATCAAAAAGCCCGCCCCCGGCTTCTCCTTTTTCATAGGCCTCAAGGGCCTGGCGGAGTTGCTCTAACTTTTCAGGGGCGGGTTGATTCATAGCGCGGGTTAAAAGCGATGGGATTGCAGGTGGACAGGATTAGTCGTCATCGAAGTCGACGTTCGGGACCAAATCTACGGATTCATCCGTCAATGGGTCATCGGAGCCGGGGACATCCATGGCGGTAGCTTCTTCACCATTTGCCGCCTCTTCCCCAATGCCGAGCTTCTGGAAGATCTTCTTTTCGATCTCATTGGCAAGGTCTGGGTTGTCCTTAAGGAAGGAGCGGGCCTTCTCCTTACCTTGGCCCAATTGATCGCCTTCGTAAGTAAACCAGGAGCCGGACTTGCGGATGAAGCCGTTTTCTACGCCGAGATCAATGATGGAAGACTCCCGAGAGATACCCTCGCCGTACATGATGTCGAACTCGGCGATCTTGAATGGTGGGGAGACCTTATTCTTTACCACCTTGAGCTTTGTGCGGTTGCCAATGGCGTCTTGGCCATCCTTCAGGGTCTGGATACGGCGGATATCGCAGCGCACGGAGGAATAGAACTTCAGCGCCTTACCACCGGTGGTGGTCTCCGGGGAACCGAACATCACACCGATCTTTTCGCGCAGCTGGTTGATGAAGATTGCGGTGGTACCGGAGTTGTATAGCGCACCGGTCATCTTGCGCAAGGCCTGGGACATAAGGCGAGCTTGCAGGCCCACGTGGCTATCGCCCATCTCGCCTTCAATTTCCGCCTTTGGGGTCAACGCCGCCACGGAGTCCACAACGATAATGTCGATGGCGCCGGAGCGCACCAGCATATCTGCGATTTCTAGGGCCTGCTCACCAGTATCAGGCTGGGATACGAGGAGGTTATCGGTGTCGACACCTAGCAGGCGTGCATATTGGGGGTCGAGGGCGTGCTCGGCATCGATAAACGCTGCAATGCCGCCGTCTTTTTGCGCCGAGGCAATTGCGTGCAGTGCCACAGTCGTCTTACCAGAGGACTCTGGGCCATAGATTTCCACAATTCGGCCGCGGGGAAAGCCGCCAATACCCAGCGCCACGTCGATTGCCGTGTTGCCGGAAGAAATGGCCTTGATGGGCGGGCGGTCATCATCGCCCAAGCGCATAACGGCGCCTTTGCCATAATCCTTTTCAATCATGGCCATAGCTGCATCTAGCGCCTTCTGGCGGTCATCTCCCTTGGTTGCGGCTGAAGATGATTTCTTTTTCGTTGCCATTGTTATAAATCCTTATCTCGTACGACACTGCGTGAACACTTGATTAGACTGCTGCAGAGCCCTAAATGGTTCCGCCCTCATTGCAATCCCACTGTAGTCGCCCACACCGACACCCCAACTAGAGTACATACATCTGTTCGAATATCGAAAATGGACACGCATTTTCGGCTTTTCTCAGGCCCTATAAGGTTGGGTAATCTACGCCGAGACGGCACTCTTGGGGGACATCGAAGTCATCGCACAGCCCTATCCATACACGGCGGGGATCGACGCCACGTTCGATAAGTTCATCCGGCGTTCCATTGAGCGCAGATAAAACATGCGAATGGCTAATCCACGCCCCTTTTGATTCGCCAAATTCATCCACAACCAATTGGTGGTACTCCGTCAATCGCATGCGCGCAATCCTACCCACCACCATGGAAATTTTTCCAAAACCTTTACCAGGAACCTAAAAATGTTGTACTTGAACAACGTTCAAATACGCATGTCTACAGCGCCTTTACCCAAGATGCTAATCTTTTCCCATGCATAAGAACTCCGTGGCAACCACCATTGCCTATGTTGCGGTATTTACCGCCCTCGTTATCGTTTTAGCCTTCGTTTCTATCCCCGTAGGCACCGCCGGCGTCCCCATCGTCTTGCAAAACGCCGCGCTCATTTTGGCCGGACTCATCTTAGGCGGCAAACGCGGCGGCTACGTTGGGCTCCTATTCCTCTTTCTTGGTTTGGCATTGCCAGTTTTGGCAGGTGGTGGCACCACGCTCCGCGCGCTCGCCGGCCCCACCGTGGGATACATCGTCGGATACGTGCTCTCCCCAATCGTCGCAGGCGCCATTGCTTACCGCGCCCCACGCGGAAAGGGCGGCATGACCATTGTTCTCGCTATCGCGGCCATCGCAGGCCTCCTGGTGCAGTACACCTGTGGCGCGATCGGCTTGATGCTTCGCTCCGGATTGGACATCGGCCCGGCCATCGCGGCGCAAGGCCCGTTCGTCCTCGTTGACACTGCAAAACTCATCGTGGCCATCATCATCGCCGTCGGTGTTCACTCCGCATTCCCCGACCTGATGGGTAAGAAGGCCTCCTAGTGCCCACCATCGACTTTTCCTCGGTGACAGTAGCCTTTGATGAGACGGTAGTCCTCGATGACATCAACCTCACTTTAAGCGAGCAGAGGATCGGCATCATCGGTCAAAATGGCGGCGGAAAGTCCACGCTGACCCGGCTAATCAATGGCCTGGGTGAGCCCTCCGCGGGTACCGTCACCGTCGACGGCATAAGTCCCAGCGAGGAGGGCAAAAAGGTGCGCGAAAAGGTGGGTTTCGTCTTTTCTGATGCAGAAAATCAGATCGTCATGTCCAACGTGCGCGATGACATCGCTTTTTCGCTGCGCCGTTTCAAGTTATCTAAGGCCGAGCGCACTGCGCGAGTCGATGCCGCCCTAGAGCGGTTCGGGCTTCTAGACTTCGCCGAACGTTCCCCGCACACGCTATCTGGTGGACAGAAACAATTACTCGCCTTAGCCGCCGTACTGGTCATTGACCCGGTGCTCATCATCGCCGATGAGCCAACGACGCTGCTCGACCTTCGCAATCGCGACCGCATTAAGCGCGAGTTCGCACAGCTCGACCAGCAACTCATCGTGGTTACTCACGATCTGGAATTTCTCACGGATTTTGACCGCGTCATCTGCATCGATGACCACAAGGTTGCCGCCGATGGAGCTCCCCAAGAGGTCATCGATTTTTACCGAGACCTCATGGCGCAACGGCCACTCTAGAAAGTCACCAACTAATGACTCGCCGCAAAACCAATATTCCGCTTTCCGTGTATGTTCCGGGCACGACGGTAATCCACCGGATGAAGCCCAGTTGGAAAATACTCATCCTGCTGGTATTTATCCTGGTTACCAGCATCTTTTTCGACTCTTTGCCGTGGGCTGGCGGCGCGGTAATTGCCGCAGCGTTGACGTATATCGTTGCCCGCATTCCCCCACGAATTGCGTGGAGCCAGCTCTGGCCGCCCCTGATAATCCTCATTCCTCTTGCCGGGTTCCAGTGGTGGGCGAAAGATTTTGGCTACGCCGCCGTGATGTTCCTCAACATCTTGGCCGCCATGATTCTGGCCTTCTTATTAACTCTTACCTCAACGGTCGACGCGATCATGGAGTCCCTGGAGGAATCCCTCCAGCCGCTTAAACGATTCGGCGTCCCAGTAGAGAACATCAGCTTGGCGATGTCCCTGACAATCCGCCTCATCCCCCTAATGTTCGAAACGGTCTATGAGGTTCTCGATGCACGGAAGGCGCGCGGGGCTGGGTTTTCCCCCTCGGCGTTTGTCACGCCCGTCATCATCCGCTCTATTCGGCGCGCTCAGGCCATTGGCGAGGCCCTCCAGGCCCGCGGCGTCGGAGACTAAGGCAACAAAGGCACACGCCCGACTAGCGCCAAAAGCCTCCGCCTTCCCCCACCGCTCGGAGCGGGAAAGGAAAGATCGGAGGCTTTTGCGCAGTTTGCGTAATGAAGAGCGAGGGGTGAGGGAGTTACTCTCCGCGTAGCTCGCGCAGGCGGGCCTGGACGGCGTCATCATTCGACGTCGGCTGAGCGGCCTGATCCGCAGCGGAACCAGAGGCCTTATTGCTCTCGATGGCCTGAGTGTGGTTAGCTTCTACGGACTTCGTGGAGTTCATCTCGCTACGGATCTGCTCCAAGCGGGAGTGGCCGGCCATCTGGATGCCTGCTTGCTGAACCTCCGCCATACGGTTTTCTACAGAATATTCCGCCAATTCCGCCTGCCCCAGAGCCTTGGAGTAACGGCGCTCAATCTTATCGCGCACGGCATCGAGCGAAGGCGTGTTGCCGCCGGCCGAGAGCTCGTTCATGGAGTTCAAAGACTCAGAAACCTTTTCCTGCATCTTTGCCTGTTCCAGCTGCGATAGCAGCTTCGAACGCTCATCAACCTTCTGACGCAGTGCGGCATTATTGCGTTCTACAGCGCGCTTTGCCTGCTCAGCTTGTTGCAATGCCTGGTCATGGAGCTTCTTCGTGTCCTCGACAGACTCCTCTGCGGTAACCAGCTGAGCGGCAAAGGCCTCAGCGGCGTTCTCGTACTCCACGGCCTTGCTCTCATCGCCATTAGCGCGTGCCTTATCGGCAAGTTCGAGCGCCTGGCGGGTATTGCCCTGCAGCTTTTCAACCTCGGCGAGGCGTCGGTTAAGTTGCATCTCCAGCTGGCGTTGATTGCCAATGACTGCCGCGGCTTGCTGCGATAGCTCTTGATGCTGACGTTGGGCATCTTCGATGGCCTGCTCAATCTGAATTTTCGGATCGGCATTCTCCTCGATTTTATTATCGAACAGTGCCATGAGGTACTTCCAACCCTTAACAAATGGATTCGCCATTATGCTCTAGACCTTTCTAAGGAATGTGGGAATGCGTCGCGTTGTCGTGTTTATAGTAACCCAACGCCTAGGGCTCTGCCGCCACTAATCGCAGGTATCCACCGCGGCTACTCTCTTTAGAGTCGCGCACGCGTTAAAGCTCAGAAGCAGCCGGCGCAGTATGCGCGAGCTCTTCATCCATCGAGGGCAGCGCCATATAACCAGCAGCCTCGATCAGGACATCCGATACAGACGCGTCGAGCGCATGGCACACGGAGGCCAATAGCTCAGAAGAAACTTCCTTGCGGCCTCGCTCGAGCTCCGACAAGTAGCCCGGTGACACGCGGGCAACGCTAGCCAATTCGCGTAGAGTAACTGACTTATCCGCGCGGAATGCACGCAGGGTCAAGCCCAATGCTTCACGCAATAGTGGCTCGGGTGCGCGGGCAGGTTGTGGCGCCGATGGTGCCGCTGCCGCAGGTTCCGCGGCAGTCTGCGCCGAGTGGTCGAGGACTGCTGTAGAAATGTTCATCGTAAGTTTTAACGCTCCTTCGATGAAATTTGTTCCCCACTGGTAGGAAAATTTTTGATGACCGCACCAAGTTGGGCGATCGCTGCTCCTACCGTGGCGTTTCTAATTTCGTTGCGTGCAGTACCCAAGTCGCGCAGGCAATAAGACTGCGCTATGCGGTCGGCAGAATAGATTCCTAAAAATACCGTGCCGGGATCTTTTCCTTCTTGTTTGTCCGGCCCAGCAACACCGGTAAGCCCTATCCCCCAATCGGCCCCAGTTTCCGCGGTGGCGGCGCGGGCCATATCGACTGCGGTTTCACCAGAGACGACGCCTACGCGTTCGATCTCTGAGACTGGTTTATGCAAGAAGTGAGATTTTACCTCGGTGGCATAGGTGATAAGGCCGCCACGCAAGACGGCAGACGCCCCAGGCACCGAAGCGATGGTAGCGCTGGCTAAGCCGGCAGTCAGCGATTCGCACAAGGCCACAGTCTCGTGGCGCCCTGTCAATAGGGCAACGAGGTCAGATTCTGTGAAGGTCATTGCGTTTAGCTATTTTGCTTTTGTCCATCGATGAGATACTGCACGCCGGTAACGACCGTAATCACGACGGCCATCCACATGATGAAAGAGGTAGGAATATCCATCCACGAGGGAAGCGGCCACAAGTATAGACCCACGGCGAAGGACTGCAGGACGGTCTTCAACTTGCCACCTTTAGAGGCCGGGACGACCTTTCCGCGGCGCAGCAGGGCCATGCGCCAGATGGTGATGCCGAATTCTCGGATCAAGATAATGACGGTGATCCAGACCGAAAGCTGATCGACGATATTAAGGCAGACAAGCGCTGTGGTCATGAGCGCTTTATCAGCAATGGGATCGGCAATCTTGCCAAAATCAGTAATCAACCCGCGGGCGCGGGCAATATCGCCATCGAGCTTATCCGTGAGCATTAATGCGGCGAAGACGCCGAAAGACCACCACTGGTGGCCGCCGATGACCAGCCATGCAAAGACCGGAATGAAAACGATACGCAGGCAGGTAAGGACATTTGGCAGATTCCAATTAGAGACCTGCGGATTCACATCCGAGGACTGCGCTGACTGTGCTCCGGGTTGATTCACCCTATACATACTACCCGCTTGGGTTCTGGTCTCGCGGCACACTCCCCCGAGAATTTATACTGGGAGGTATGAAATATTTTGCAGTCAATTATGAATACAACCCAGCCAATCCAGAGATAGCGAAGGTGCGCCCTGCCCACCGCGAGTTCACTGGGAAGTTATTTGATGAGGGCACCATCGTGGCCTCGGGACCGTTCACGGATTCCCAGGGAGGCGCACTCATCATTGTGTGCTTTGACGATGATGACACCCAGGTTGCCGATGTCATCCAGCTGATGAACGGTGACCCCTTCTATCAAGAAGGATGCCTCCAGGGCCGAAGCTTCCGCGAGTGGAACCCGGTCAAAGCCCGCTTTTAGGCCCCTAGTTGGGTAGATCTTCTTTGGGCAGCTCCTCGGTCTTGCCCAAGTAATCCCCGCGGGTATTGCGCACGATCTTATTTCCTTCCTCATCCCAGTCGTAGCGGTTGTGGGAGACAGCCACTACGCCTTGGGTCTTATCGCGCATGTTCTTAATAACCGATGCAAGAACGGTGATGACCAGAACTCCAACGATGACCACTAGCGAGCCGATGGTGGAAATTTCCGGCACGGATTCGATATTGTCGCCGCCATTGATAAACGGCAGGTTATTCTCGTGCAAAGCGTGGAAAAGCAGCTTGACGCCGATGAAGCCCAGGATGATGCCCAGGCCGTAAGGCAGGTAGACGAGGCGGTCCAAGAGGCCATCGATAAGAAAGTACATTTGGCGCAAGCCCATCAGTGCGAATGCGTTGGTGGTAAAGACCAAAAACGCCTCCGAGGTGATGCCGTAGATTGCCGGAATGGAATCGAAGGCAAACATGACATCGATAAGCCCAATGGACACCAGCGCCACAAACAGCGGCGTGAAAGCAAATTTACCCTTCTTTGAGCCATCGTACGCACGGTGGGTGAGCTTGTCCCCGTGGTACTGCGGGGTAACATCTACCGCCTTGCGCACGAGCTTGATGATGGCCATATCGTTCGGGTTGGTCTCCGGCGCGTCCCGAATCTCATCGATGACCAACTTGATGGCGGTATACAGCAAGAAGATGGCGAAGAGGTAGAAGATATCGGACCACGCCGCGATAACCGCCGCGCCCAGCAGGATGAATACCAAGCGAAAGAAAAGGGCGATGATGATGCCGATGAGCAGCACCTTTTGTTGATATTTGCGCGGGATTTTAAAGGACCCCATGATAAGCGCAAATACGAAGAGGTTATCCACAGAGAGCGCTTGCTCGGTGACATAACCGGTAAAGAACTGGATGCCGTGCTCATGGCCCCAAACGGCCCAGACGACGCCGCCAAAAACTACGGCGACGGAAATATAGAAAAGGGTCCACAGACCCGACTCTTTCAAGGTGGGCTCATGTGGGCTGCGCACGTGAGAATAAAAGTCGAATATAAAAAAGGCTAGAATCACCGCACCGGTGACCAGCCACACCCACAATGGAATATTCATCGCGAGATCCCTCCGGTCGAATTTACTTTAAGAAAGTGACCGGAGGTCTCCCCCGCCCAGCGACTATTCCTTGCTGGGCCGACACGACCGGGAGCGCCAGGCTACCGTGTTGACGATCTATGCCGTATGTGGGGTACTCCCCTCCAAGACCGTGACCATCTTACACTACTTAGAACGCCCCGGGCGATGGGTTATAGGTTGCTTGCACCGTCCGCGTATCGGAATTGGGCGCATCGGGGGCATCGGAAGTAGCAGACTCTGCAGAATCGCCCGCATCATCGTCTGCCTCTTCTTGGTTCATCTCGTCCTGGATTTCCTTGGGGGCATCGGCAGGATCGGCGCCCTTAATCATCCACAGGATGGTGTCGAGCTCTTCGGGCTTGACCAGCACCTCGCGGGCCTTGGAGCCTTCCGATGGCCCCACGACACCGCGCGATTCCATCAGATCCATCAGGCGGCCCGCCTTGGCAAAGCCGATGCGCAGCTTGCGCTGCAGCATTGAGGTGGAACCCAGCTGGGCGGTCACCACAAGTTCGACGGCCTCGAGGAGGTCATCCATGTCCTTGCCGATGTCATCGTCGATTTCCTTCTTCGCCTCGGACTGCTTTTCCTCGGTCACGCCCTCGGTGTAGTTCGGGGCAGCCTGGGATTTGGCGGCTTCGACGACATCCATGACCTCGTCATCGGAAACGAATGCGCCCTGCATGCGCACTGGGCGCTTTCCCTGCGGGATGAATAGGCCATCGCCCATGCCGATGAGCTTTTCCGCACCGCCTTGGTCCAAGATGACGCGAGAGTCGGTCAAGGACGAGGTAGCAAAGGCCAAGCGGGAAGGCACGTTGGTCTTGATCAGGCCGGTGACCACATCGACGGACGGGCGCTGGGTAGCAAGCACCAAGTGGATGCCGGCAGCGCGGGCCTTCTGGGTGATGCGAACGATGGAGTCCTCAATTTCCTTCGGGGCGGTCATCATCAAATCCGCCAGCTCGTCTACGACGCAGACGATATAAGGATAAGGACGAACCTCGCGCTCGGAACCGGCCGGTGCCTGGTACTCGCCGGAGACTACCTTGCGGTTATAGTCCTCGATCTTGCGCACACGCGCGGCCTTCATATCCATGTAGCGCTGCTCCATCTCTTCCACTAGCCACTGGAGTGCCGCAGCGGCCTTCTTCGGCTGGGTGATGATGGGCGTAATCAGGTGCGGGATGCCTTCATACGGCGTGAGCTCGACCATCTTTGGATCGACGAGGATCAGGCGCACCTGCTCCGGGGTGGCGCGGGTCAGCAGCGAAACCAGCATGGAGTTCACGAATGCAGACTTACCGGAACCGGTGGCACCGGCAACCAGCAGGTGCGGCATCTTCTGCACGGAAAAGGACGTGTATTCACCCTCGATGTCCTTGCCCAAACCAATCAACATTGGATCTGGGGAAGACGTCATATTTGGCGCATCCAAGACCTCGCGCAGGTGGACCATTTCGCGGTCCGGGTTAGGCACCTCAATGCCCACCGCGGACTTGCCTGGAATCGGCGTAAGCAAACGCAGGTTATCGGTCGCTACGGCATAGGCCAGGTTGGACTGCAGGTTCGTAATCTTTGAGACCTTCACGCCTGGTCCAAGTTCAATCTCATAGCGGGTCACCGTGGGGCCACGGCTAAAACCCGTGACCTGAGCATTGACGTTGAACTCTTCGAAGACATCAGTAATGGCCTCAATGATGCGGTCATTGATCTCGGTGCGTTCCTTCGCAGGCGTACCAGGGGTAAGGAGATCTGTAGAGGGCACCGCATAGTTGTCGTTGCCAAACTGCGCTGGGGCGGGCGCTTGGGGTTGCGCGGCAGGCTGCTCCGCCGCAGCGGATTCTACCTGTGCGCCGGTGGCGGCATCGCGACCAGAGCGCTCACGGAACAGGCGCCGAGCCTCCTCGTGCGCCGAAGACACGGCATCAGATCCGGCCTTGGCAGCACCTGCGGCAGCCGCGCCCGCGGCGGCTCCAGCAACACCTTTGGCTTTGCCAGCGGCACCAGCAACACCAGCCACCCCAGAAGCAGCAGCACCAGCGGCACCCGCGGCTCGACCAGCGCGCGAAGCTGCATCGCCCTTCTTGCGGCCGGCGGATGACCCGCCAGTGGCAGCACCCAAAACGCGGGTGGGCTCGCTTTCTGGCAACGCCGGTTGGGTGGATTCCGCGTCGTCAGTGTAGTCAGCGTCGTCTACTGCTGGGAAGGCATCGGTATCCCCAACCTGGGAGTCCGCGCCGTAGCCCAGCTCTTCGTCGCTGCGGTCCACCGGCTCATAGCCCGCGCGGACTGGGGTGTTGAAGGCGACGGTGTGGTCGTCCTCGGGGACTTCGGCAAGCGACTGCACCGGATAGGAGCTGCCAGTCTTGCGCGGAGTGGACGTGCTGCGGCGCTTCGGGGCGGAGCGCTCGGAACGCTCGCGGCCATGCGCAATATCGTCGATATCGCCAGATACGTGGCCGTAAAGATCGTCTTCATCGGCATCGTCGTAGTCCGCCTCGCTGCCGCCAAAGCGGGAAAAGGCCGAGCGCAGCGAATCCGCAACGAGCTCGTAGGCCTCGCGGATGGTAATACCGGTAACCAGCAGCGCACCGTAAATGATGACAAGGAAGAGCAGCGGCACCGCAACATACGAGGTAAACGCGGCATCGAGGATCCCGCCGATGGCAAAGCCAACAACACCTCCGGCCCCGCCCGCGGTATCGGTAGTAAAACCGAGCGGCGGATTGCCGGCAAAGATGTGGATGAGGCTCAGCATCGCCAGCACGATGATCGACGTGCCACCGGCAATACGCGGATTGATGCGACCGGATGGACCGTCCATTTCCATCATGAGCGAGATGGCCAGCGCGACGAGCGCAATGGGAAGTACCCACGCGCCGGCGCCGATAACGTAGCGCACCAGGTTACCCACCCAGGCACCCACCTGGCCGGCGACGCCAAACCACACGGTGGCGGCGAGGACGATGGATACGCCAATGAGCACTAAGGCAACCGCATCCGGATTATTGACGCGGAACCCACCCCGGGAAGATGGCGCGGCCTCCTCGGCAGCCTGTGCTTCCTCCTCGGCCGCGATATCGCGCGCGCGAGTTACCTTGCTTTTCTTCTTTTTCCCGGCGCTGTCAGAAATTTCCTGTGGCTCCCTTGTTCTCTCGAAATCCTCCGTGCCGTCTGCGGGTGCATCCTGGCTCGGCTTTAAGCCCGCGAGGCCATTTCCTAGGCCGCGGGCGACATTGCCCATTCCGCGCGCGGTGGCACCAAATGCAGAGCCAAGCCCCTTGCCGACGGCCCGAAATGCGCTCCCCGTACGCTCCTGCGTCGTTCCTGCCGCGCGCCCAGACGAGGTCATCTCCAGGGTCTCTGGCATACCGGCGCTGGACTGACTGCGGCCAGACGGGCGCGACCGGTTGACTTTCCGGCCAGGCGCGCTTTTCGATGCTCGCGTCTGGTTGCGGCGCGATCCGCGCGAGGAGGCATTTTTGACAGACATGTCATTTACCTTAACCGGAAAACCCCACAAATCACATACGCCACACGCGTGGCGCGGTCCGCAAACTGGAAATTATGCAGTGTCTGCGTCAAAATGTTGCCGCCTGGCCAGGAAAAGTGCCTATTTTTAGGCTAGAGGGTTGACATTTCAATGGCGGACTCATCGCCATTGATGGTGACTTGGACAACGTCGCGCCCGTACGCCCACCGCAGTAGTTCCCCGACCTCCCCGCTTACGCGGACCACGCGATCCCCGCGATCGGCTACCCCGTGTTTGTCTGCCACGACGATGCGCGGCATCCCGTCCGGCTGCAGGATCACCGGCTGGGTGGATTTACGCAGGCTCAATTTGGCCCAGATCTTCAAAAAACGGTGCAGCTTCTTCTGCACGGCCACAGAAAAATCGCGGGGTTCGGTCTGGCCATTGGCGCGGCGAATATCCTCGTGGTGGATGAAATGTTCGCCCAAATTTTGCTGGGCATCGAGAAAACGTGCGGGGTTGAACTTTGCCGGTCCCCTCCCCCAGGCATCGACAAGCTCATCGAAATCGCGGCGGGCGACCTTAGCGGATTCCTTTTCTAGGTGGGGCTGCAGGACCGAAAGGAACATGCCCGCTGCGGCATCGGGACGGTTTTCGCGCACCCACAGGTGGGCAACTAAGTCGCGCGTGGTCCAGCCCTCACACAGCGTGGGGGCGTCTGGACCTAGTTGATGCAAAAGCGCGACCATCTTGGCGCGTTCGGAAGATGAAAACGACATGTGCCCCAGCATACCGAGGTCATCGAAATGCTGGGGCACAGAAACTATGCCGGAATTAAATCCTTTTGTAGGAGAGCCTACAGGGACTCGCGGCTGGCGTCGACATCGGCGTCATCGGCAAGCAGCGTGCCTGAATTCGTCGGCACGATAGTGGGCAAAATAACCGGCTCACGCTTGTACTTGGAATCCATGAGCTTGGAGACCTTGCGGCGCAGCTTCTGCACCATCCGGTAGGTGTCATTTTCACCCTCAGCGGCGAGATCGTTCATGGTGTTTTCCACCATCTCTGCCACCTCGGGCACGACGCCGCGGTCATCGTCGGAGAAGCCGGTGGTCGCAACGGTCGGGTGCTCCAGCAAGCGGGAGGTGCGGTTATCAATCACGCAGGTAATGGATACCACGCCGCCGGCACCCAGGTTGGTGCGATCTGCCAAGGTATCGGCATCGACATCGCCCATGGACACGCCATCGACGTAGAGGTGGCCAACCTGCAGCTGGCCGACGACCTCCGCGCGGCCCTTACGCAGATCCACCACAACGCCGTTTTGCGCCAAGACCGTCCGGTCGCGGGCCACGCCGGTGGAAATCGCCAATTCCTTATTGGCGCGCAGGTGACGCCACTCGCCGTGGACCGGCATGGCATTGCGCGGGCGCGCCGCGTTGTACAGGAAGAGCAGCTCGCCGGAGTAGCCGTGGCCAGATGCGTGGACCTTGACGTCCTGGTTGGTGATGACGTTGGCACCAATCTGGGACAGCATATTGATAACGCCGAAGACGGCCTCTTCGTTGCCCGGGATGAGCGAGGAAGAGAAGATGATGGTATCGCCATCGCGCACCGTAATCTGGCGGTGCTCGCGGCGGGCCATGCGGGACAGCGCAGCCATTGGCTCACCCTGCGTACCGGTGGTAATGAGCATGGTCTTATGCGGGGCCATCTTCGCGGCCTCATCGATGGGGATGATGGTGCCGCGAGGGACCTTCAAAAAGCCCATCTTTTCCGCGATCTCCATATTGCGCATCATCGAGCGGCCATTGAAGGCCACCTTGCGGCCATTGGCCACGGCAGCATCGATGGCAGCCTGCACGCGGTAGACGTTCGAGGCGAAGGAAGCCAAGATGACGCGCTGCTTCGCATTAGCCACCAAGCGTTTGAAGTTGGCTGGGATATCGCCCTCGGAGGCGGATACGCCCGGCACGGTGGCGTTGGTGGAATCGCACAGCATGAGGTCGACGCCCTCGTCGCCGTAACGAGACAGCGCCGGAAGGTCGGTCGGGCGATTATCCAACGGGGTTTGGTCCAGCTTGATATCACCGGTATGGATGATATTGCCTGCCGGGGTGCCCAGCATGATGCCGAGCGCATCCGGCACGGAGTGGTTAACCGCCCAGAAGCGAACGCGGAAGCAGCCGTAGGTCACATCGGACTTTTCGTTGACCTCAACGAACTTCGGCTTCTGGCGGTGTTCCTTACACTTCGCCGCAATGAGCGCGATAGTGAAACGGGAGGCCACGATGGGGATATCCGGGCGCAGCTTCAGCAGCCACGGGATGGCACCGATGTGGTCTTCGTGGGCGTGGGTGACCACGAGGGCCTTGACCTTGTCGATCTTCTTTTCAATCGGCCCGAAGTCCGGCAGGATGAGGTCCACGCCAGGCTCGCCAGACGATGGGAAGAGCACACCGCAGTCAATGATGAGCAGCTCATCGCCGTACTCAAAAACGGTCATGTTGCGGCCGATTTCGGAGATACCGCCCAAGGCGTAGATGCGCAGGGTATCCTTCGCCTGCTTTGGCGGTTCTGGCAGGCGCTTGGTTAAATCAGCGCCCTGCATGGACTTCGGCACGTTGCGGCGGCCGCGGTTATTGTTATTGCGGCCACGGCCCTTGTCGTTCTTTCCGTTGCCACCGTTGTTGTTCTTGTTATTGCCGCCGTGGTTATTGCCGCCGTGGCCATTACCACCGTGGTTATTTCCTTGGCCATTGCCATTATTGCCGTTTCCGCCACGACCACGACCGCGGCCGCCACGGGAACGCGAGCGGCGGCCGTTGTTATCGCCGTCGTTCTTGTTATCGGCAGAGTTATTCTTGCCAGAGTTGCCTTGGTCTTCATTTCCGGCATTGCCGGCGTTATTGGCAGGGGCCTGAAATACGGGCGAAGCCGCCTCATTGGAGGCGGTCTCAGTTTCCGAAGGTGGACCCGCCTTGCGGGTGACCTTGCGGGAACGGTTACGGGGTTCAGTCATTCTTAAAGGACTCCAGATTGTTCCAAATCACGGCGAAGTACCTCGCGTTCCTCCTCGCTCGCGGCGGTGATAGGAAGGCGGGGCTCGCCAACTTCAAAGCCCTGCAGGCGCAGAGCTTCCTTTGCAAATGTCGCTCCGCCCAACCGCGCTTGAGCGCGGGTCAGTGGAAGAAGCGTTGAGTAATTTATTTCTTGCGCGCGGGCCAAATCGCCCGCATCGAAAGCTTCATAGAGTTCTACCAAGGCACGCGGTGCGGCGTGGCCGATGACGGAGATGAAACCCGAAGCGCCGAGGGATAGCCACGGCAGGTTAATCGGATCATCACCGGAGTACCACGCCAAGTCGGTTTCTTGGATGAGTTCTGCGGCCGCAGAAAGATCGCCCTTGGCATCTTTCACGGCTTGGATAGTCGGCAATTCCGCAAGGCGGCGGAGCGTATCCGACGCCACTGGGATGCCCGAGCGGCCAGGGATGTCATAGACGCAAATCGGCAGATCCGTGGAATCAGCAACTGCGGCAAAATGCTCGTAGACGCCCTTTTGGGAGGGCTTAGAATAATAGGGAGTCACCACGAGCAAACTATCGGCTCCGGCGGCGGCGGAAGCTTGGGCCACCTCGATGGAGGTGGCGGTATTATTCGTTCCGGCGCCCGCACAGATCCGGACGCGGTCTCCTACTTCCTCTTTTACGGCCTTGAGCAGCTCCAACTTTTCATCCAAGGACGTGGTTGGAGACTCGCCCGTCGTTCCACCCAAGATGAGTGAATCCACGCCGTTGTCTACGAGATGAGCTGCCAGGCGGCGACCCGCTTCTAAATCCAGCGCACCGTCACGATCAAACGGAGTGACCATGGCGACGCCAATGCGACCGAAGGTGTCAACGCCAGTCTTTGCTGTCATACCTGTGCTCATAGCCGTCAAGGTTACCCGCTAGGACACCTTTTGGCCGCATCGGGGTGCCGCGTGTTAAGCGTAGGGGCTTGCGGCCATCTGCGTTCCATCGGCCAACGTGGTGATATGGAAGTCATCGAAAAGCGCTGGTGCTTGCTCCTGCAAATGCTTCAAACACTCCACCGCTACGTGGCGCAATTCCGTATCCGCGTGCTCGGCCGCCCGAGCTCCAATGAAGTGGCGCCACGCGCGGTAATTACCGGTAACGACGAGCCTAGTTTCCGTAGCGTTGGGCAATACTGCGCGCGCTGCCTGGCGCGCCTGCTTCTTTCGCAGCAGCGCATTCGGCTCATCGAGCTTTTCTTCCAAGGCTTCTAGCAGCTCATCGTAGACAAAACGGGTTTCATCGACCGCCTGCATGACCAACCGGCGCAATTGCTCATCTTCTTCCACCAGCTTGGGCAGCGCTACTTGCGTCTCCTTTGGATGCACAAAGCGCTGGGATAGCTGCGAGAAGGAAAAATGCCGGTGTCGAACCAATTCGTGGCTGGCAGAGCGCGAGAGCCCCGTGATGTACATCGTGGCCGTGGCGTGTTCCAATAGCGCCGTATGGCCTACCTCCATGATGTGGTGCAGGTAGGCGGAATTCGTAGCGGTGCGCGGGTTGGGCTTATCAAAAGACTCATAACACGCCCGTCCGGCGAATTCGACGAGGGCCTCGCCGTCAGTCGCCGTGTCATCAGCGCTCCACTGCGTTCCCTGCGGCGGATGAAACTCGGTAGCGGCAATGAGCTGGATTTTTAGCTCACTCGCAGTGGCCATACCGCTACAGCCCCAGGTACTTGTCTAGCCCGACGACCAATCCTGGGTGCTGCGCAATCTCCCGCACGCCGACCAGTACGCCTGGAGTAAAGGAGGAACGATCGTAAGAATCCTGGCGGATGGTCAGAGACTGTCCCTGCGCACCGAAAATGACCTCTTCGTGGGCCACCATGCCGCGGGTACGCACGGCATGCACCGGGATTCCGTCTACATTCGCCCCACGTGCCCCATCGAGGGACTTTTCCGTTGCATCCGGCATCTCCCCCAGGTCGGCGTCGCGGCGCGCTTGGGCAATGGCTTCTGCGGTGTGGATAGCGGTGCCGGAAGGCGCATCCAGCTTGGTGGGGTGGTGAAATTCCACGACCTCAGCAGTCTCAAAGAACTTCGCTGCCTGCTTAGCAAGCACCATTGTCATGACAGCAGAGATAGCGAAATTAGGTGCGATCAGCACGTTGCCAGCACCTTCTTGGCGGGTCCACTGCTCAACCTGGTCCAAGCGCTCTTTATCAAAGCCAGTGGTACCCACCACGCAGTGGATGCCGTTCGCGATGCAAAACTCCAAGTTTCCCATCACCGAATCAGGCTGGGTGAAGTCCACGATGACCTCTGCATGATTATCAACTAATTGCTGCAGATCATCCCCGCGGCTAATTTCCGCTACGAGCTCTAAATCATCTTCGGCATTCACGCCTTCAACAATCGCCTTGCCGACGCGCCCTTGCGCTCCCAAGATTCCTACTTTGATCGCCATTGTGGGCCTCACTTTCTTAACAACTTTGCGTTAAAATTCTACTTGTTTAACTATCCTATCGCGCTCGCTCATGCGCGGCGGGCAGCCCTCCGGACACCAGAAATACCACTGCTAGACTGGCTGCCATGCAGATTTATATTGCTTCCGTTCCAGTAGATGACGTTGCTCGTGCCCACGATTTCTATGTCGATGTCCTTGGCTTCCGCGTAAAAGATGACGTCACACACGGCGATTTCCGGTGGCTGACGGTCACCAACGCCGACGGCGATGGCAGCGTTGAATTGCTGCATGAGCCCAAGGGCCACCCAGCCGCCAAGACGTACACCGAAGCGCTGAAGGCGGATAATATCCCGGTCACCCAATTCTTGTCGCAGGATGTGGAGAAAGAATACGCCGAACTAAAGGACAAGGGCGTGGACTTTACCATGGAGCCCACCGACGTTGGCCCCTCCATCATCGCGGTCTTTGACGATACCGTGGGCAACCTCATCCAGCTCGTCCAGTTGAAGCGTTAGTCCACACCTTCGCTAGTTTTCTTTGTACAACAATTGCATCACTTCCCCAGTTGAGCCACTTGTGTACCGGTAGAATTGAAAGAGACAACAAGGTAGACAACCTAGGAAGTGGTCACAATGTCTCGATCTACTCTCACCCGCGTTATCGCTGCTGGCGCCGGTATAAGCTGCATGCTCTCATTGGCTGCTTGCGCTAGCCCCAGCGATGACAAGGCCGCCGATGCCTCATTTGCCACGCAGGAGGAATCAACCAGTTCCACTGCAGAGTCGACGACGTCATCGGCAAAGAAGTCAGAGCCTTCTACCACGACCACTGACGATGACCCAACCAAGACGGTAGAAGACACCGCCCCGTTAAGCCACAATCAACAAAAGGCGCAAGGCAATAATCCAAAGCCGACTTTTGGTGGCATGGGCACGCCCTCCCTCGAGGATCAACACCACCTTCCTCCTGGATTGGGTGGCCTCGTTCCCACAGAGATCCGGGTAGCCGCGCACGATTCTTTCACCCGCGTCGTGGTCGACCTTGAAGGAGACGGCGAAGCCGGGTGGTTTACCACCTATACGGATCAGCCCGCCCACCAGGCCTCGGGACTTCCTGTCGAGGTAAAAGGCGCTACATTCCTCAACCTTGGCATCGAGGGCACCCCGTGGCCATCGACGCCAGAGTTGGAGCAAAAGTTCATGGATACTGGCATCACCCCAGGTGCCGGCGTGGTGCAAGAGATCAACTACACCACCACCTTCGAGGCGCAAACGCAGTTGATCATCGGCCTGAAGAAGCAAACGCCGTATTCCGTGACCTTCCTGCAGAACCCCAAGCGCCTCGTGCTTGATTTCCAAAATTAGGTAATCATAGCGAAGGCATAGCAATGGCCCTGTTTCCCAGCATGTGCGGGAAACAGGGCCATTGCTCTAACGAGCGCGCGAGGAATTAGTCCTCAACGGGCACTAGGGAAATCTTGCCGCGGTTATCAATATCCGCGATTTCTACCTGTACCTTGTCGCCCACGTTGACGACATCTTCGACCTTCTCGATGCGCTCGTCGCCACCCAGGTTGGAGATGTGGATCAATCCATCGCGGCCTGGGGTCAAGGATACGAAGGCGCCGAATGGAACGGTCTTGACTACCGTGCCGAGGAAGCGCTCGCCTACCTTGGGCAACTGCGGATTGGCAATGGAGTTAACCTTTTCAATCGCAGCATCCGCTGCTTCGCCGGTTACCGCAGAGATGTAGACCGTGCCATCGTCTTCAATCGAGACTTCAGCACCGGTATCTTCGGTGATCTGGTTGATGGTCTTGCCCTTAGGCCCGATGAGCTCACCGATCTTATTAACCGGAATCTTCACCGAGGTGATCTTCGGGGCCAGGCCAGACATCTCATCTGGGGAATCAATGACCTCAGCCATGGTTTCCAGGATGGTGGCACGGGCATCGCGGGCCTGCTCGAGTGCTTGAGCCAAGACCTTAGACGGAATGCCATCGAGCTTCGTGTCCAACTGCAGCGCAGTGATGAATTCAGAGGTACCTGCAACCTTGAAGTCCATGTCACCGAAGGCATCCTCGGCACCGAGGATATCGGTCAGTGCGACGAACTTTTCCTTGCCCTTAACCTCACCGGAAACCAAGCCCATGGCGATGCCGGCTACCGGCGCCTTGAGCGGAACACCCGCATTGTAGAGGGACAGGGTGGATGCGCACACAGAACCCATGGAGGTGGAACCGTTGGAACCGAGCGCCTCAGAGACCTGGCGGATGGCATACGGGAAATCCTCGCGCGACGGAATGACCGGAAGCAGGGCGCGCTCGGCTAGTGCACCGTGGCCGATTTCGCGGCGCTTGGGCGAGCCGACGCGGCCGGTCTCACCGGTAGAAAATGGCGGGAAGTTGTAGTGGTGCATGTAGCGCTTGGACTCGATGGGAGTAAGCGAGTCGATCTGCTGCTCCATCTTCAGCATATCCAGGGTGGTTACACCGAGGATCTGCGTCTCACCGCGCTCGAACAAGGAAGAACCGTGTGCGCGTGGTACCAAGTCAACTTCGACGGACAGGTCGCGGATATCGGTAAGCCCGCGGCCATCGATGCGGAAGCCATCGGTCAAGATCTTGCGACGCACGATCTTCTTCATGACCTCGTTATAAGCAGCGCGAATCTGCTTGGAGGCCACTGCTTCTTCCAAGTCCGCGAATTGCGGCAACAGGTCTTGTTCTACCTGTTCCATGTGTGCATTCGTAGCCTCGTCGCGCTCCTGCTTGCCTGGGATGGTCAGCAGGTTCTCCAGCTTCTTGGAAGCGGCCTTTTCCACGGCGGCGAAGACATCGTCCTCATAGGCAGGGAAGAGCGGGAACTCTTGGGTCTCCTTGGCAGTGCGCTCTGCAAGGCCGTTTTGGGCTTCACACAGGGTCTTGATGAACGGCTTAGCCGCCTCGAGGCCCTCGGCGACGGCGGCTTCTTGCGGAGCCGGGGCGCCATCGGCGATGCGCTCTGCAACGTTGGTGCCAGCACCGGCCTCCACCATCATGATGGCGACGTCTTCTTTGCGGCCCTTAGTCACGATGCGGCCCGCCACGACCATCTCAAAGAGCGCGCGCTCGTGCTGCTCGTGGTTCGGGAAAGCCACCCACTGGCCCTCTGGGTGCTTGTCATCGGCGATGAGCGCCATGCGCACGCCGCCGACGGCACCGGATACCGGCAGGCCGGAAAGCTGGGTTGCCGCGGACGCGCCGTTGATGGCTACGACGTCATAGTACTCTTCTGGGTCCTGCGACAGGACGGTGATAACAACCTGTACTTCATTGCGCAGGCCCTTGACAAAAGTGGGGCGCAGCGGGCGGTCGATGAGGCGGCACGCCAAGATAGCCTCCGTGGAGGGGCGGCCCTCGCGGCGAAAGAAGGAACCGGGGATCTTACCGGCCGCGTACATGCGCTCTTCCACGTCAACGGTTAGCGGGAAGAAGTCAAAGTTCTCGCGCGGCTGGTTCGAGGCGGTCGTGGTGGCCAGCAGCATCGTGTCATCGTCGAGGTACGTGGTTACGGAACCATCTGCTTGGCGGGCCAGCTGGCCGGTTTCGAAACGAACGGTGCGGGTACCAAAGTCCCCATTGTCGAGGACAGCGATAGCTTCGGTAATACCGAATTCTTCATCGATATTGAACTCTACGGAGTTCTGAACGCTCATCTAGTAAATCTCCTTGAATGTTTTAGGCGATCGTCGGTGCCGCCTTTTCCACATTGTTTTTGACAACGGTGAAAATTCTAACAGAGATTCCGCACTTTTGAGCTACGGCAACCGCAATCGCCCCTGCTCCCCACAAGGATAAAGTGGGTATAAAACCACTAATTCCCCTTGCCGCAGGGCAAGGGGAATAATTCGGCCGCAGCCGCGTCGCAATTAGCGGCGCAGGCCCAGGCGGGAAATCAGGTCACGGTAGCGATCCACGTTGTTTTCTGCCAAGTACTTCAGCAGGCCACGACGACGACCAACCATCAGCAGCAGACCACGACGGGAGTGGTGATCGTGCTTGTGGAACTTCAAGTGCTCGGTCAAAGTATTGATGCGAGAGGTCAGCAGGGCAACCTGTGCCTCAGGGGAACCGGTGTCGGTCTCGTGCAGGCCGTACTCCTTGAGGATTTCGGCCTTCTTCTCAGTGGTCAGTGCCATGAGTATTTCTCCTTTATTTCAGTCCACACTATTCTTCTACGCAAAGCGCCGCCGTGGCGAGCTCCGCGTGCCGCAACTGTCGTGAACCACAGTCGCTAAGCCAGATCGTCATCTTACAGCCAATTAGCGCGGCAAATCAAAACGCTGCACTACTTAGCGCCCACCGTCCGGAAAAGTTCTTCGAGGTAGTCCACGAATTCATGAACGAAGCGCTCGTTGTCCGCGCCCACGGCCACCTTCGCGGTAGGTTCCTGGCTCAGCCGGGTTTCATCGGCAATGGTGCGCCCGCGGGTGGGGCCTTGCGTATCCGTTTTCATATTGGTTTCGATGACCTCTACCAACGACGGATCTGCGGCTACCGCCACGGCCAGCGGATCGTGCAGACCGCAACCTCCCAAGTGGGGAGCCGTGGTGGCATAAGCGCGGATGTAGTAATCCACCATATCGGCGAAAACCTCGCCCGCGGTCGTTCCGGTCTCCCGCCAGCGCGCGGTTTCTTTTTCCGTCAAGAGGGTGCGCAAGGTGACATCAAGGCCGACCATGGTGACATCTTGGCTGTGGCGGAAGAGGTAATCGGTGGCATCCGGGTCTTGGGAAATATTGGCCTCTGCCCACGCGGAGACGTTGCCAGGAACGGTCAGCGCTCCGCCCATCATGACGATGTGGGCGTTGGCGGCAAAGGTGGCATCGGCAAGCATAGCCTGGGCGATGGTCGTCGACGGACCTGTGGGAATAATGACCAGGTCATCACCGTAATCGCGCACGGCCTGCAAGAGGAAATCCGTGGCCGGCTGCGTGTCCTCGGTCTTATCGGACGGGGTAAGCGCGACCTCGCCCACGCCATTCTGGCCGTGGATGAAGGAGGAAATCTCGCTGGGCTGGAAACCGTCCGGGCTGGGGCCCGCAAAGACCGGGATATCAGGCCTATCCAGCAATTCCAGCAGCGCCAGGGTATTGCGCACCGCCAGCGGCACCGTGACGTTGCCATAAGTACACGTCACACCGATGAGCTCAAGATTGGGGTGGGCCAGGGCATACGCCAAGGCCAAAGCATCATCAATGCCGGTATCAAGATCGAGGATGGCCTTCATTTACTTCTCCTTTAAGAAATAGTCGTCGCTATCGCAGCCCTGCGCACGGGCATCGGCAGCCAGCACCTTGCGAGCGGCTGCGACGTCCTGAGCCATGGCTTCCAAAAGCTCATCGACGGAATGAAACTTCACCATATCCCGCAGGTGGCCCACGAATTTCACGGTTGCCTCATAGCCATAAAGATCGGCATCGCGGTCCAAGACAAAAGACTCCACGGACCGTTCTTCATCACCAAAGGTGGGATTCGTGCCAACAGAAATCGCAGCGGCATAGGCTACTTCGGGCTGCATATCCCCATCGAGGGGCGAATCAGAATGCACAATAAACCAACCGGCATAGACCCCGTCCGCGGGAATGGCTACGGTATCCGGGAAATATTGATTAGCCGTGGGAAATCCCAGTTCCTTGCCACCGCGCCCCGCACCGCGCACCACAGGACCAGTGACCGTAAAGTGCCGGCCAAGCGCCCAATTCGCCGATTCTATCGCGCCCCGGGACAGGCTATGGCGAATATAGGTGGAACAAATCTGCACACCGTCCTCGTCCAAGAGCGGGATGATATCGACGCTAAATCCAAACTCCTCCCCCAGCTGCCGCATGGCTTCCGCGGTGCCGCTGGCCCCAGCGCCAAAGGTGAAGTTCTCCCCCACCACCACGTGGTGCGCATGGAGTTTGCCCACCAAGAGGTCGCGCACATAGGGGCGCGGCTCCACGCCCTCTAGTTCCTTGGTGAAGTCAATGACAAGCACCATCTCGATGCCCATTTCTTCCGCGAGCTCTAGCCTGCGCTCGAAACTCACCACAGACAGCGGCGCGCGCTCCGGCAAGAAAACGGAGACCGGGTGCGGGTCAAAGGTCACCATGACGGGGACCTGATTATTCGCCCGCGCGTGTTTCACACAGGCAGAAACGAGCTGTTGATGGCCGCGGTGCAAGCCATCGAAGACGCCAATGGTTACCGAGGTCGGCCCCACATCCGCGGGGATGTCATCGATTCCGTAACAAATATCCACGGAATCCATCGTAGAGCATAGACTTGTACCCTATGACTGATGCGCTCGCACATTCCGGACTTGTCATTGTTGATAAGCCTGCCGGCATGACCTCTCACGATGTTGTTAGCCGCCTACGCAGGTATTTTCACACCAAAAAGGTCGGCCACGCCGGCACCTTAGATCCCATGGCAACTGGGGTGCTGGTCCTTGGCATCGAACGCGGCACCAAATTCCTCGCGCACATGGTCGCCTCCACCAAGTCTTATTCGGCCACCATTCGCCTCGGCGCTTCTACCACCACCGATGATGCCGAGGGCGAATTTCGCTGGGGCAAGCCCGCAGCAGCGCTTGATCGATCCGCCATCGAGGCCGAGGTTGCCACATTGACCGGTGAGATTATGCAAAAGCCCGCCGCGGTTTCCGCCATCAAGATCAAGGGTAAAAGGGCGCATGAATTGGTGCGCGAGGGAAAAGAGGTAGATATCCCCGCCCGCCCGGTCACCGTCCACAGTTTTGATATTCATGACATGCGCACCGAGGACGATTTTCTAGACATCGATGTATCCGTGGAGTGTTCCTCCGGCACCTACATCCGCTCTTTGGCGCGCGATATGGGCGAGGCACTTGGCGTCGGCGGGCATTTAACCGCCCTGCGCCGCATGACGGTGGGGCCCTTTGCGCTTGCCGATGCCCACCTCCTCGACGATCTCGCAGAAAACCCCCGCCTGTCCTTAAGCCTCGATGAGGCGCTCAAGCGCAGTTTCCCCGTCCTGCCCGTCACCGAGGAAGAGGCAGCCGCTTTGGCGATGGGCAAATGGCTCGAGCCGCGCGGGTTATCCGGGGTTCATGCCGCAGTAGCCCCCAATGGCCAGGCCATCGCGCTCATTAAAGAGAAGGGAAAAAGGTTGGCCACGGTCTTTGTGGCGCGGCCGTCTACCCTCTAAACCAGAGCCTTAGAGGGAAGACCAAGGGGACCAGTGCGAACGTTCGGTTTAGGCGGAGAAATCAAGGGCCGGAACCAGCGTGGAAACCACGACATAACCGCCCTTTAGGATCCACTTGCCAGTGATAAACGGCACTGGCGTGGGACGGGCCAGGATATAAGAAATAAAGGTTCCATCTTCGCGGATATCGATTTCTGCCTGATCGAAATCGAGCCACCGATGCGTCATGGGAAACCACGCCTTATAGGTGGCCTCCTTGGCGCAAAATAGCAGGCGGTCTGGGCAGTGCACCCCCGCCTTTTCTAGGCGCGGCAGCTGCGGCATTTCCCCGGCTCGGGCGATCATGGTCAACACATGTTCGGGCAGCCGCTGCGCCGGCTCCGCATCAAGGCCAATGGAGCGAAAATCCGTAGTAGAGGCCACCACCGCTGCGCGCAGGCCCTCCGTATGCGTCATGGATCCGATAAATCCTTCGGGCCACAGCGGCATGCCCCGCTCTCCGCGCATAATCGGGTTAGTACCTGTAAAGCCCAGCTCGCGCAGGGCCTGGTGCGCACACCACCGGGCATCGCCAAATTCGGACTTCCGGATATCGACCGCCTGCGAGACTATGGACTGTTCCTTAGGGTCGAGCTGATCATAGTTGAGTAGGTCGGACTCGCGGGCATCCGTACGCACATAGCAATACCGGGCAGTTTCTGGGAACAGGTCGGGGTATAACATCAATTCACCTCCCCAAACGTCGAAGTAACTGGGTATGGCCACGGGATACGGTGCGGCTGGTTACGCCATTCGCGCGGGTAGCCTAATGAGACTTCGATATGGTCTACCCCATCCACATTCATCTTTGAAGGCATGTGCAAGTGGCCGTAAATGACAGCTTCTGCCTTGTACCGTCGCGGCCACGAACGCGTATGCCGCGAGCCGCTCCACAGGGCAATCTCTGGAAAGCGCAGAACCATCGTAGGTTCTTGCACCAGTGGCCAGTGGTTAACCAAGATAGTTGGGCCCTGTACTCGGGATAAACGCTTAATGGAATACGCCAAGCGGTCCCAACACCATGCGCGCACGTCTACGAAGGGAGCGATTGCTACCTCATCGGTCATGACAAGCTTTTTAGAGTGTGCCTGCTGCACCGCTTCTTCCACCGAGGTACCCGGTGGGCGGAAACTGTAGTCATACAGGGTAAAAAGCGGCACAATCGTTATCCCATTAAAAGCCGGATAGGGGTCCTCTGGGGTGATAACGCCGATTTCCCGGCAGGCGGCCACCAGGTAATCGTATTTTTCGCGCCCCTTGTACTGGTCTTGGGAACGAGAAAATAACTCGTGATTGCCTGGTGCCCAAATGACGGTGTCATAGCGCGCGGCCAAGTCCCGCAAGATGCGCAGGATAAGCTCGCTGCGCTCTGCAACATCGCCTGCCACAATGAGCCAATCGGCCGGATCGGGTGGGTTAAGTTCTGCAATGCGCGCTAAATTTTCACGGATCGCGCCGTGCAAGTCTGCTACTGCCCATAGCGTTGGCATTACCGCTCCCACCCGCCTTGCTCATCATCGTTACGGAGTCTCTCGCTGTAGTTAAATCTGTAGTGCTGTTGCTACTCGTTACAGTCACTGTAGCGCAGGTACTACTCTGCTACTACAGCCCATTTCATGGAATAGAAGCGGTAGACCACGCCAATGAGGCGGAAAGTAATGAATGCAGCCAAGCCGCACCACACGCCGGTAAGGCCCGTGCCCATGGCATGTGCGAGGAGCACCCCGGGCAAAAATCCCAGAAGAACCGAGGCAATAGTCAGGCTGCGCAAGAATGCCGCATCCCCTGCCCCCAATAGAACGCCGTCCAGGGCAAAGACCACGCCACCGGCGATGACCATGCCGACCAGGATCCACCATGGTTGGCTCATGGCATCGATGACCTCCTGAGAGGATGTAAAGACGCGCGGAATGAACCCGGCCCCAGCGGCGAAAACCAAGGCGAGGAAGGCTGAGAAAATCGTAGAATACATCACTACCTTGCTTCCCACGCTGCGCGCGTGGCGCGCCGAACCAGCGCCCAAGGCAGCTCCAGTCAAGGCCTGAGCGGCAATGGCCAAGGAATCCAAAATCAGCGACATGAAATTCCACAGCTGCATCATGATTTGGTGGCCGCCCAACGCGGCCGTGCCCACGCGGGATACCACGGCCGTTGCAGTTAGAAAGGCCACCTGAAAGCTAGCGGAGCGCAAGATAAGGTCGCGGCCCAAGATCAACTGTTTACGCACGATGTGCCACCGAAATTTCCACGAACCTTCGTGCTGTTTATACAGCTCGCGCACGAAGAGGCTCGCGATAATGCTCATCCCCAATACGGTGGCAATGGCAGACCCGGCAAGGCCCCACCAATACACGAATGCGGGTACGGCAATGGCTCCGGGAATCATTCCGGCAAGGGTGAAATAGAGCGGCTTCTTGGTATTTTGCACACCGCGCATCCAGCCATTTCCGGCCATTTCCACCAACGTTACGGGAATCGCCAGTGCAGCGATCCGCAGCCACAGTGCAGTTCCGGCCGCAGTCGTAGGATCCCCGGTAAGCCACTGGGCAAAAACACCGCCGAAGATCCACATGATGAGGGCTAAAAGCCCACCAACGCCCAGGGCCACGTAGGTTGCTTGCACACCTTCTGCCACTGCCTCGGCGCGCTTACCAGCGCCAAAAAGGCGAGACGAGCGAGCCGTCGTGCCATAGGACAGGAAGGTCAGCTGCGTGGTCACCACGGTATGGATCGTGGTTGCCGCGGCGAGCGAAGCCAATTCCTGGGCACCCAGGCGCCCCACCACTGCGGTATCGAGCAAGAGGTAGAGCGGCATCGCGGCCAGGACTCCAAGCGCAGGAAACGCGAGGCCGAAGACCTCGCGTGCGCTTACTGTCGTGGGGGTTGACTGCCTAGTGCTCATCGATGGCACTCACCAGCTCCGCGACGATTCGTTCTTCGCTTCCCGATGTCATGTACCCAGCAGCGGGAATATGCCCGCCGCCACCAAATTGGGTTGCCAAGGCGGCGCAATTGATCGTAGTCGAACGCAGCGATACCGCCCATATCCCAGGCGACTGTTCCTTAAAGACCACACCCAATTCGGTGCCTTCAAGGGCACGCACGAAATCTACTAGGGACTCGACTGCGGAATCCGAATGACCTTCGATATCGGCCAAGCCTGCAACGAGGATGCCCACACCCATTTCACCAGCATGTTCAATGCGCAGTCCTGCAAGCACGCGGCCGACCATCTGCAGATCATCTGGAGTCGTGGCATCGAGCAGATCCGTGGCAATCTGCTTGGTATCCAGGCCATAGCGCATCAAGCGCGTGGCCACATCGTGCATGGCGGGCCTGCCCCACCGGAAGCTACCCGTATCGGTCAAAAGACCCGCATACAGGCAGTGTGCGATGCTGCTTTCGATTTGCACCGACAGCATATCCAGGATGGTCAATATGGCCACCGTGGTGGACTCGCACTCTGAATCAACCAAGTTCACTGAGCCAAACCCGAGGTTGGACGAGTGGTGGTCGATGCACAGCACGCGCCCTGCCTCTGTCAGCTCGGCGATATCTGCAGAAAACAAACCAGTGCGATCGATCGACCCACAATCCACGGTGACATAAAGGTCATATCCCTGCGGGAGCTCCCGCATGACCTTAACGTGATCTGCGCCGGGAATGGAGTAAAGATTAGGCGCAAAGTCCTTGTCCTGGCCAATGACCGCACAGGCTTCTTTCCCACTTTGTTGCACGGCTAAGAGCAACGCCGTGGCTGAACCAATGGCATCGGCATCCGGGCGCAAGTGAGTGATAATACAGATGCTTTGCGCGCCAGAAATGGCATCGACTGCGTCCTGATATTCCTTGCGGGTCACTTAAGCCTCGTCTTCATCGGAGGTTTTATACGGATTGGCCTCGCCCGCGGGCTTAGCGTTTTCCTTCAATTTTGCTAGCTCCTCATCGCGAGCCCGAGCGCGCGCCAAGAGCTCTTCCATGTGCGCGGAGGCTTCCGGGACGGTATCGAGCTCAAAAGCAAGGGTTGGGGTAAAGCGAACGGACAACTGATCGCCAACGATCTTGCGCAACTGTCCCTTCGCGCGCTTGAGTGCTTCCTCAGCCTGGTCATAATCGGGTTCCGCATCGATATCGTGGCCACGCACCGTGTAAAAGACGGTAGCGTCGTGCAAATCACCGGTGACGCGTGTATCGGTCACGGTGACCATCTCCAAGCGGCGATCCTTAATCTGCAGCTCAATCGCACTAGCCACGATTTCCTGAATTCGTTTTGCTAGCCGCGCCGCGCGTGCGTGATCGACCATGAGAACCTCCAAGCTAAAGGGGAAAAATTTATTCCTAAATTACCGTGTCGCGGTATCAGAAACCACCAGTTTAGTTACTCACCGCACCCAATGGAAACCGCTTGAAAACCTCACATGCGAAAACGCGAAACGGCCCGCTCTACCTGCCGCACCTCGCGATCTCCCTCCGGGGAGAAAGAATCTTGAGGTGGGCACGCACAGCGGGCCGAAACTAGCAGCGACTAGTCGCGCGGTACCTCGACTTCTTCATAAGCCTGGATGATATCTCCTACCTGGATATCCGGGTAGGACAGCACCATACCGCACTCATAGCCGGCCTTGATCTCAGTAGCGTCGTCCTTTTCGTGACGCAGGGACTCGATCTTGGCATCGGCAGTAACCACGTTGTTATCGCGGAGCAGGCGAACCTTGCCGTTGCGGACAACCTTGCCTTCGGTGACCATACAACCGGCGATGGTACCCACCGAGGAGGACTTGAACAGGGCGCGGATTTCGGCCGCACCGGTGTCGCGCTCCTCGTAGATCGGCTTGAGCATGCCCTTGAGAGCGGCCTCGACTTCCTCGATGGCCTTGTAGATAACCGTGTAGTAGCGGATATCCACGCCCTCTTGGGTAGCGATCTCCGTGGCCTTGCCCTCCGAGCGAACATTGAACGCAATGATGACGGCATCGGAAGCGGCGGCCAACGAAATATTGGTCTCCGTTACGGCACCAACACCGCGGTCGATGATGTTGAGCTCGACTTCGTCCTCGGTCTTGATATCCAACAGGGCATCTTCCAGCGCCTCGACGGAGCCGGCATTGTCGCCCTTGAGGATGAGGTTGAGGGTCGAGGTCTCCTGCAATACCTTGTCCAGATCTTCCAGAGACACGCGCTTGCGCTGCTTTGCCTGCAAGGCAGAACGCTTACGAGCATCGCGCTGGTTGGCAATCTGGCGGGCCACGCGGTCATCGTCGACCACGAGCAGGTTATCGCCAGCACCTGGAACGCCGGACAGGCCTTGCACCTGTACCGGGCGGGAAGGACCGGCTTCCTTGACGTCCTCACCAAACTCATCGAGCATGCGGCGCACGCGACCATGTGCATCGCCTACCACGATGGAATCGCCGACGTGCAGCGTACCTCGCTGGACGATGACCGTAGCCACTGGGCCGCGACCGCGGTCCAAGTGGGCCTCGATGGCCACACCCTGGGCATCCATCTCTGGATTAGCCGTGAGCTCGAGGGCGGCATCAGCAGTCAGGATGACGGACTCTAGCAGCTGGTCGATGTTCTGGCCCTGCTTAGCAGAGATGTCCACGAACATCGTGTCGCCGCCGTACTCTTCTGGCACCAAGCCGTACTCCGTGAGCTGGCCACGAATCTTTTCCGGCTGCGCCTCCGGCTTATCCACCTTGTTCACGGCCACGACCACCGGGATATCGGCAGCCTTGGCGTGGTTGATGGCCTCAACCGTTTGTGGCATGACGCCGTCGTCGGCGGCGACTACCAAGATGGCCAAGTCGGTGGACTTCGCACCGCGGGCACGCATGGCGGTAAAGGCCTCGTGACCAGGGGTATCCAGGAAGGTAATGGTGCGCTCGCCATCCACGTCAACCGTGGTCTGGTAAGCACCGATTCCCTGGGTAATACCGCCGGCCTCACCGGCTGCCTCATTGGTCTTACGGATGGTGTCCAACAGGCGGGTCTTACCGTGGTCAACGTGACCCATGACGGAGACGACTGGAGGGCGGTGTTCGAGGGCCTCTTCGCCACCTTCGTCCTCGCCGAATTGCAGGTCGAAGGACTCTAGCAGCTCGCGGTCCTCGTCTTCTGGGGAGACGACTTCTACCTTGTAGTTGATCTCGTCACCGAGCAGCTGCAGCGTATCTTCCGATACGGATGCGGTTGCGGTGACCATTTCACCAAGGTTGAACAGTGCCTGTACCAATGCTGCTGGATCGGCACCGATCTTCTCCGCGAAGTCAGACAGCGAAGCGCCGCGGCGCAGGCGGACGGTCTGTCCCTTGCCATCTGGCAAGCGGACGCCGCCTACGACGTGCTTCTGCTGCTCTTCAAACTCATGGCGCTTTTGCCGCTTCGACTTCTTGCCCTTGCGTGGTGCGCCACCTGGACGGCCGAATGCACCAGCGGTGCCGCCGCGACGCCCACCGCGTCCACCGCGGAAACCGCCGGGACGACCGCCGCCTGGGCCACCTGGACCACCAGGTCCGCCGTGACCACCTCGACCGCGGCCGCCGCGTCCACCACCGCTCGGTGCCTTGGAGGGCATCGAGGCAGGGTTCGGATGCGAAGGCATCATGGCTGGCGACGGACGACGTCCACCGCCGCCACCCTGGCCTTGGTTCTGATCCTGGCCCTGACGGTTAGTGCCGCCCTCGTTGCGGCCGCCGCGTTTTCCACCGCGGTTATCGCCGGGACGGTTGCCGCCGCGCTGCCCCTTGGAGCCACCGGGGCGTGGGCCTGGTCGATTGTCGCCGCCACCCGTGGAAAATGGGTTATTGGCTACGCGGCGGGATCCGCCGGGCTTAGGCATCGGTCGCGGCATGGCGTTGCCAGGGGTCGGACGCTCGCCCGACTTCTTGGCATCGCCTTGGCCTGCGTTTTGACCTGGCTTCGGTGCACCTTGGCCGGGCTTCGGTGCTGGCTTGCCAGCGGCAGCGCCCGGCTTTGGTGCTGCCTTACCAGGCTTGGGGGCAGCCTTAGCGGACCCTGCGCCTGGCTTCGGCGCAGCGTCGGATGGCTTCGGTGCCTGTGCCCCTGGCTTCGGTGCGCCGGGCTTAGGGGCAGCGGATTTCGCTCCGCCCTGTGCGCCAGCGCCTGGCTTTGGCGCAGGCGATGCCTGCTTCTTGGCGCTGCCTTGACCGGGCTTAGCGGGCTTGGCAGCTTTCTCAGCCTTATCTGCCTTAGCTTCGGTGGCATCGCCACCGGACTGTGCTTCATAGTGAGCACGCATCTTCTTGACCACCGGTGGTTCGATGGTCGAGGATGCGGTTTTCACGAACTCGCCTTGTTCTTTCAGGGTGGCGAGCAGTTCCTTGCTGGTTACTCCGAGCTGTTTTGCCAACTCGTGAACACGTAGCTTTCCGGGCACTTGTCTCCTCTTGGTATCGCCTAGGAGCCAAGGCCGCGAAAAACTGGCCTGACTCCTAGTTAAACGTTCTGGACTTTCATCGCTGATGCTTCATCGTTGTGCGCTCATCAGTGTTCGGTCTTCCTTTTTAACTCTGGTGTGTACGAACCTTGTGCAGCTTGTTCCGCACACGGTACTTTTCGCCCTGTACATTTTCGCACTGTGCTTCCAAGTACCTACGTACCTGACCTGTGTCCACGGATGCGGACGTGCGGAGCGCGCGCTTAAAAGCATGTTTGCGCTCAGCTAGCTCGAGTGCAGAAAGCGTAGGGCTAATCCATGCGCCGCGGCCGGGAAGCCGCCGGAATGGATCCACCACCGCACGGCTGCCTTGAGGATCATTGGCATCAATGACCACCCGCAGCAGCTCCGTATCGGGCATGCGGCGACGCGTAGCGATGCAAGTACGAAGCCGTTGAGTCTGCGACATCGAACTCCTTAACTTTCGCTGCGTCTGCATGTCCCTTTCTGCATCTGGGCCGTTTACTAGCCTACGCTATTTATCCGCATTTCCTTAATTCGCGTCCGCGTCTGAATGAATATCGATCTTCCAGCCGGTCAAACGGGCGGCTAGGCGCGCGTTCTGGCCTTCCTTACCAATGGCAAGGGACAGCTGGTAGTCAGGGACGATAACTCGCGCCACCTGCTCTTCGCTATCGAGCACGGTCACCTTGATCACCTTGGAGGGGGCCAAAGCATTGCCCACATATACGGTGGGATCCTCGCTGTAATCAATGATGTCGATCTTTTCCCCACCGAGCTGGCGCATGATGTTATTCACCCGCTGACCGCGCGGGCCAATGCACGCGCCCTTGGCGTTGAGGCCTTTAGCGTGGCCAATAACAGCGACCTTGGAGCGGTGCCCAGCTTCGCGGGCAATGGCGATCATTTCCACGCTGCCATCTGCAACTTCCGGAACTTCCAGTTCAAAAAGCCCGCGCACTAGCTCCGGGTGGGTCCTGGACAAGTTGATCTGCACATTGGCGCCATTGCGGTTTACGCCCACCACATACGCCTTGATGCGGTCACCATGCTGCAGCTTCTCTCCGGGGATTTGTTCTGCGGGAAGCAAGATTCCGTCCTGCGATTCCAACTCGGAACCGAGCTGGACCACAACGATGCCGCGGGCATTGGCACGCGCATCGCGCTGGACGATGCCACTGACTACACGCCCGCTAAGCTCCGAATAAGAATCAAAAGTGCGCTCGGCTTCAGCCTCGCGCAGCTTGCGCAAAATAGCTTCGCGCACGGCGCGTGCACCCACGCGGCCAAAGTTATCCGGGGTGTCATCGTACTCGCTGGTTACCTCCCCGGTTTCGGAGTCGCGCTCGGTAACGATGACACTGACGGCACCGGTGGTGGTATCGATGTCTACTCGGGACTTGGTGCCTTCGGCCTTGCCCTCCGCGGTGGATTCGCGGTAATCCAGGTAGGAATACAACAAGGCACTTGCAATCGACTCCAACAAGTCATTGACGGGGACCTGCCGTTCGGATTCGATGGTACGAAGTGCCTCAAGATCAATATTCACTTGTCTATCCTCTCGATTGCCGGTTAACTCTCGGCTTCTGCAAATGGCTGGTGCACGGCGTCTAACTCACGCTGTGATGGCTGTGCAAACTCAATTTCTACCACTGCGTGGGCAATGTTTTCCAATCGCTCCACTTCTGTATGCACCTCGTTTTTCTCAGAGGTGATAAGGACAACGGCATTTTCGTCCGCGTTGAGCGCGCCGATGCGCGCGGTGTGGCTCGTGTCGTCGCCGCGGTTAAAGGTCACCTTCCGTCCCTTGTTGCGGCGCCAGTGGCGCGGTGCGGTCAGCGGCAAATCCACACCGGGGGTAGAGACCTCCAAGGTATATCCGGCGCCAAAATTCAGCTCGCCCGCAGCCTCTTTTTCATCGAAGAAGGCCGAAATATCGTCGGAGACTTCCTCCAATACGTCAGAGCTGGGCCGCCTATCGCCATCGATGCGGATGATGACCTGTGATTTCTTTCCCGCCTTGGTGGTTTTAATATCCTCCACGTCCAGCCCGCGGGCTTCTAGGCGAGGTTGGAGCAAATCAGTTAATTGTTGTGCATCTGGGAAAGCCATGCCCACTAGCCTACGTCCTTCGAGGTACAGTCTTTTGGGTGAACCGCCGACGTATTGCTTTAACCTGTGTAGCCTCGACTGCCGCCCTGCCCGCCCTCGCGGGCTGTTCCGCAGTCGATTCCGTCGTCGACTATTTTGGCCCGCGCCCAGAAGACGCGCTCGAGCGCCTCGCCGTGGCCGCCGCGAGCGATAGCCTCGCCCTCCAGGGGGTTGATGATGTGGCCGCGGATATGCGCAGCTCGCAGGCCGATGCGCTGTATGAGAAGATTGCGCGCCTCTGCGGCACCGATGACCAAGGAAACGTCCCACACAGCTGTGAGGTGGAACGCCCGACGCAGGCACCACCTGCCACAGATTCCTCCCAGCTGCTAGAAGAAGCCGCCTCTGCCACAACGGAAGCCGCCGATGAGGTCAGTTCTGAGTCGCGGCCCATAGTCACGCAACAGGCCATCACGCTTAATGCCTGGCTGCCTGGCGATGTCCCCGATATTCCCACGCTCTCCCAGCCACACCGCGAGAGCGCGGCTGATTTGTTGCAGTGGGAATACGAGCAGGTCTTTGGCCTGGATTTCGCTCGGGCTTATAGCGATCCTGCTGCCGAGGGGCGCATCGATAAGCTCTTAAGCCTCCATCACCGCCGCATCGACCAACTGCAAGAGGCGCTTAGCCAGAATGGCGGGGCTACCCAGCCGGAGCCTGCCTATTCTTCCGGCGCAGCCACGCTTCCCAGCGATGCGGACTCCGCTGCAGCCTTCCTCGATACCTTGGTTGAACTAGACGCAGACAAGTGGCACGCGGCTGCGGTGGCTGCCGCACAACAAGAAAGCCCAAACCAGGAGTGGCTGAACTGGTTAATCGGCATCGCCGCCGAAGCCAAGGCCGCATAGCTTCGAGTATTGACCCACCGTGTCTACCTGAACATTCACTGTCCGGCGGGCAGAGAAAAGTCAGCGAGTTATAGGCCGTTATTCATTGATAATTCGTTCGGCCCTTACGTAATTTGGTGGATTACGTGCTTGGTGGAGATACCACAAGCCCCAAAACACAATGAGAAGGAGTGCTTTCTCAATGCGTACGAAGAAGACTTTGCTCACTATGGCCGCAGCTACGTTGGGCATCGCGGGCATTGCCGCCCCTGCCGCCAACGCCGCCCCGGAAAGCGCGTGGAACCAGGTCGCCGCGTGCGAGTCCGGCGGTGACTGGCACATCAACACCGGCAATGGCTACCACGGCGGTCTGCAGTTCTCGCAGCAAACCTGGGCCGGTAGCGGCGGCACCCAGTACGCGCCTACCGCTGATCAAGCCACCAAGCAACAGCAGATCGAAATCGCTGAAAACGTTCTTGCCACCCAGGGTGCTGGCGCATGGCCTAATTGCGGCGGCCCCGTGGCTGGCTAATCGGCTTCCTCCCACAGCGGTAGCGTGATGCCGCCGCCAGCGCGGCATCACGCAGACAACCGACTCCCCCCGGTATTCTTCTCGGACCCTATTGCCCGGGAAAACAGGGGAGTCGGTTCTTTTTGGTTTTATGCCCTACCCTGCGCAATCTTCCATGCGTAGCGAATCAACGGAATCTGCAGCGGCAGCCGAATGATGTGATAAAGCTTCTTCGGCCATCCTGCGTCGCGCTCGATCCAGGCGTGGTACATATTCGCCGGCCACACGGCAAGAAATAGCGCCGCGGCTGACGCGCCGCCGGATTCGCGGGTGGCGCGATCGGTAAGCAAACAGCCCGTAGCTATTTCCCAGGCGCCGGAGGCAAAGTTATACAACCGCGGCGAGCCCGGCAGCTGCGGCGGCACAATGGATTCGAAATTCTTCGCGCGTAGGAAATGCAACGCTCCCATGGTGATAAGAGCCGTGGGAAGCACCTTCTTATTAAGTCTCATGCTTCCCCACGATACCTTGCCGCTGCTTATGAGCGCTGGGCCTTGGCGCGGTGCTTTGAGCTAAGCCCGCACCAACTCGAGGAGTTTATCCACGATTTTCTCCGCTGGGACCTCCAGCGTTTCCTGCCCGCGGATGCGCAGCTCGATGATGCCATCTTTGAAGGCGCGTCCCAAGATGGCCACAAACGGCATGCCGAGCAGCTCTGCATCCTTGAACTTCACGCCTGGAGAGACCTTAGGGCGGTCATCGAAAAGCACCTCAAGGCCCGCCTGGGACAGCTCTTCTACCAACTTATCGCCGGCCTCCATGGCCGCTGCATCCTTATTCGCCACCGCCACGTGCACCTGGTACGGCGCCACCGCAACCGGCCAATTCAGGCCCTTATCATCGTGGCGCTGCTCTGCCAGCACGGCCAGCATGCGGGAGATGCCGATACCATAAGAGCCCATTGTGGGAATAGCGCGCTTCCCGTTTTCATCAAGAATCTGCACGTCAAAAGCCTCGGTGTACTTCCGGCCCAACTGGAAGATGTGGCCCAGCTCGATGCCGCGCTGCAAAGCCAAGGTGCCCTGGTTATCTGGTGCGGGATCGCCCTCTTTAACCTCGGCCGCTTCCACAAACTCATCGACGTGGAAATCGCGGCCTGCCACGCAGCCCACGACGTAGCAGCTTTGTGCATCGGCGCCGGTGATCCAGGAAGATCCCTTGACCACGCGGGGATCGGCAAAGACCTTCACGCCATTGGAATTCAGCACGCGAGGGCCCACAAAGCCCTGCTCCAAGAAATCGTATTGCGCGTAAATCTTATCGCTTGCCAGGCTGAACTCTGCCGGTTCCAAGGCCGCTTCAAGGCGCTTGGGATCTAGTTCGCGGTCGCCCGGAATCAGCACGGCCGCCAATTCCTTCTTCTCTTCATAATCCTCTAGCGCCGGGTGGGTTACTTCCACCATGACGCACTTGAGGATATCTGTGGCCCGAACCTCATGACCGTCGACCGCAATGTCCTCGGTCTTCGCCCAGTGCACAAGCGCTTCAATGGTGGCGGCATCCGGGGTCCGGTATTCCTTTGCCGCCGGCTGGCCCGCGATGTCCTTTTCTGGGGGCGCTTGGGTCACGACCGCCTCTACATTGGCTGCATAATCGCCCTCAGTAGAGCGAACAAAAAGGTCTTCGCCCACCTCAGAAACTGCCAAGAACTCCTCGGAGGCGGATCCGCCCATCGCCCCAGAAGTGGCCTTACAAATGGCGTAATCGATTTCCAAGCGGTCAAAAACATTTTGATACGCCTTGCGGTGGCGGGCGTAGGAGGAATCGAGGCCCTCATCGTTCATATCGAAGGAGTAGGAATCCTTCATCACGAACTCGCGCCCGCGCAGCACCCCGGCGCGGGGGCGTTCCTCGTCGCGGTACTTGGTCTGAATTTGATACAAGGTGACCGGGAAGTCCTTGTACGAGGAATACATGTCCTTAACGGCATTGGCAAACATTTCCTCGTGCGTGGGGCCCAGCAGCAAGTCCGCGTTCTTGCGGTCCTGCAGCCGGAATAGGTTGGGACCGTATTCCACCCAACGGTTGGTCTTTTCATAGGGCTCGCGCGGTAGCAGCGCCGGGAACAGCATCTCTTGCCCGCCTATGGCGTCCATTTCTTGGCGTACTACGTCTTCAATCTTGCGCAGGGTGCGCAGCCCCAACGGCAGCCAGGTATAAATGCCCGGCGCGACGCGGCGCACATAACCGGCACGCACCAGCAGCTTGTGGCTGGGGACCTCGGCATCGGCTGGGTCCTCACGAAGGGTGCGGAGAAATAGTTCAGAAAGGCGGGTAATCATGGTCAAAATATACATCGCTACCCTATCTATATGCTCATTGTCCTCCCTCCTTCAGAAACCAAGGCTCATGGCGGCACGGGAAAGCCGCTTGATTTTGCCAACCTATCTTTTCCCGAACTAAGCGATACCCGGCGCGAAATCGCTGCTGAGCTGCAGTCTCTTCCCATCGATGAGGCGATGGTTGTGCTTAAGCTCTCGGAGAAGCTACGCAGTGAGGCTGAATCGAACAATCAGCTTTTTACCACCCCCACCATGCCAGCGGTCGAGCGCTATACTGGCGTGCTTTTTGATGCACTTTCGGCGCCCACCCTTCCCTCGTGGCAACGCCTTGCTATTGGCGATGCCCTCTTCGGCCTCCTGCGCGCAGACGACCCTATCCCCCATTACCGCTTATCGGGCGGTTCCAAGCTGGGCGGTCGCACTATGAAGTCTTATTGGGGCACGCAGGTAACGCAGGCGTTAGAAAACATCGACGAGCTGGTTGTGGATCTGCGCTCGGGCACCTACCAGCAACTGGGGAGGCTGCCTTCGGCCGTGACGGTGCGGGTAGAAAGCGTGCAGCCGGATGGCTCGCGCAAGGTGGTCAGCCACTTTAATAAGCACTACAAGGGCCTGTTGGCCCGGGAGCTGGCGCTTTCGCCTGCCGATGCCTTCAGCGCCGCCGATGTCGCCGCGATTGCGCGCGCTGCCGGCATGACGGTGGAGGAACCACCGCACGGATCGCAGGAGCTTACCCTCGTCGTATCCCCGTAGGGTGTGAGTGCCTGGCAGGAGCTTAGACCACGGCGCGGCGGCGCTGGACGGCTGCGGCGCCGCCAAGGACAGCTACCACCATGGCGAGGACGATGACTCCAGATACCCACTGCGGGGCCATGAGACCGAAGGTGTCTTGGCCTTGGAAGAAGGTGCGCAGGTTGGCATCGGGCAAAATCTGCAGGATGATTTTGGCCCAGCCCATGTCCATCGAGGTCAGTACGCTTTCGATGACGAAGTATTCAATAATGAGCAGCATGGCCGCAAAGGTGCCGCTGCGCAGAATATAAGCCAGACCGGTGGCGAGCAGGGTGTAGACGATGTATTCCATAAAGGTAAACAGGAATACGGCATTATCCGGGTAGTGCACGAAGCTGGAGAAGTCATACGAGCTGCCGAGCGCGCCGTTAAACAACATCCCGAGGACGCCGGCCAGGGCCGCCGCGGCAACATTAGCCACGGTGATGACGAAGATTTGGCTCGAGAGCACCTGCAAGCGCCTATTGGTGGATAGGTAGCTCCAGGCTACGGTGCCTTTTTGTAGGTCTCCGCCGACGAGCGTGGCCGAGGAAAAGATCATGATGACCACGGCGAAGATGGCGCCGATGGCCAGGTCGGAGGATTGGAGGGCACTGTCGTCATTGCGGATAGCTCCCATCAGCACGTTGACGGCCGTCAGTCCAACGGTGATGATAGCGAGGTAGACCCACGTAGAGCGCAGGGAAAATATCTTGCGGGATTCGGAAACGATGGTATTCATGGCTCGTCATCTGCCTTTCGTAAATCTGTTATGCGGAGCGGTAATCCACGTGGTCTGCGGTAGCGCCAAGGAAGGCATCTTCCAAGGAGGGGTGCTTGACTTCAAGGCTGCTGATGCGGATGCGGTGGTCAAAGCACAATTGGCCGACCTCGTCGCGGTCCAAGCCAGTAATGCGCAACACTTCCCCATCAAAGGAAGTTTCCGCCTGCGAATCGTGCAGCAAGCGGGCCAACTTTTCTGGTTGATCTACCACAGCCTCCACGGTGGTAGCACCGGAGGCATTGACGAATTCTTCTACCGTTCCTTCGCCAACGAGCTTGCCTTTGCCTATGACCACTAGGCGGTCCGCCGTCAGCTGCATTTCTGACAACAGGTGGGAAGAAACCAGCACGGAGCATCCACCGGCGGCGAATTCGCGGATGCGCTCGCGCATCCAGTGCACGCCCTCAGGGTCAAGGCCGTTGACAGGTTCATCGAGAAGCAAGTGCTTAGGTTCTCCCATCATGGCGCAGGCAAGGCCGAGGCGCTGCTTCATGCCAAGCGAATAACCCCCGATGCGCTTTTTCGCCACCTTTCCGAGCCCAACGCGCTCCAGGGTGTCATCGACGTGATCCATCGATACCCCCTGCAGCGCCGCCATATAACGTAGGTGCGCGCGGGCGCTGCGGCCGGGATGGAACCAATTGGCATCAAGCAAGGTGCCCACCGTGGAGGCGGGATCGGGTAGTTCGCGAAATGGGGTGCCATCGAATGTAGCGGTGCCGGAGGTGGGATTTTCTAGCCCCACGCACATGCGCATCGTGGTGGACTTGCCGGAACCATTGGGGCCTAGGAACCCGGTGACTTGGCCATCGGGAACCTCGAAGGAGAGGTTGTCTACTGCTGTAAAGGAACCGAATTTCTTGGAAAGCTGTGTGACTGTGAGCATGGTTTTATCCTGGCGCTTTCCCGGCGCGGAGTAACCATCCTCGAGGCGGATTTAGCGGTTCATCCCTGGGGATGAGAGAGCAGTTCCTCCACGGTGACCACCCCATGGGTATAGGCATACAGCACGGCCTGGACACGGTCGCGGGACCCGGTCTTGGTCAGCACGTGGCGGACGTGAGTCTTGACCGTCGCCATGGAGACAAATTCCTCTTCGGATATTTCGGTATTGGAATACCCCAGCGCCATGAGCCTTAAAATATCCATCTCGCGCGGGGTTAGCTCCGCTGAAGGCGGGGTCGTTGCGGGATCAGAGCCGGACTGTGCTGCCGCGGCGGTATGCGAAGCCGAGTGCTCCTCCCCACTGTCCTCACTGCGGACTTGTTGGAGCACCTGAGCGGTGATGCGCGGTGAGAGCACGGCCTCGCCTGAATGCACGGTGCGAATGGCTGAGAGCAGCTCCTCGGGTTCGACGTCTTTGAGCAAGAATCCGGATGCCCCGGCAGAGATTGCGCCGTGGACAAAGTTGTGATCATCAAAGGTGGTCAGCATGATGACCTTGGTATCTGGGAATTCAGGGAGCACTTCCTCCGTGGCCGCAATGCCATTGACCCGCGCCATCTGCACGTCCATGAGGATGATATCGACGGGCTCTTGCCGCGCCAGGTCCAGTACCTCATCGCCGTCGGAGGCCTGCCAGACCACGCTCATATCCTCCTGCGAGCCAATCAGCATGGCGAACCCGGCGCGCAGGAGCGGTTGGTCATCGACAAGCGCAATGCGAATGGGCTCAGGTTCCTGTTCCGGATTAGACATGCGGTACCTCCACGGTGATTGCAAACGTTTCATCCTCGGCCTTGGTGGACACACTGCCACCATAGGCCTTCACACGCTCTTTCATCCCGATGAGCCCATAGCCGGGACTGCGGTCCTCGTCCGGCTGCGTCATGGGGTTGTGCCCTTCGATAACAAGCGCCGACTTATCGCTGCGAAAGCGCAGAGTTCCCCTGTTCTGGCTGGAGTATTTGAGCATATTCGTCAGTATCTCCTGCACGATGCGGTAGATGGTGAATTGATAGAGCTCATCGCTATCGGCGGGTAACTTTTCCATGCCGTAAACGGTGATATCGAAGCCGGCGCGCCGGGCCTCTGAAAATAGGCCTGCGATGTCTGAGGTGCCTGGGGCTTTGGTTTCCCCGCGCGCGTCTTCTTCGCGCAAGACGGATAGCAGGCTACGCATCTGTTTTAAGGATTCGCGGGAGGTGGAGGCGATGGTATCGAGCGCCTCCGTGGCTACCTTGGGGTCTTTTGCGGCGGCGAACCGGGCGCCATCGGCAAGCGCAATGACCCCGGCGAGGTTATGGGCGACGATATCGTGCATCTCGCGGGCGATGCGGTTGCGCTCCACGGCGCCGGCCATCTCCGCGCGCTCGATGAGCAGCTGTTGGCCCTCCCGGCGCTTCCGGTTATTGGTGCCGAGCAAGTAGAAAAAGCCGAGGACCGGCCAGCCGAGCAAGACCGTGCCGGCATAGGCAAGCAGCGGGCTCATGGTCGCATCGCCCAAGCCGATATCGCTGCCCGCGAAGACCTTTTCACCAAACAGGCTTGCGGTGGTTCCCGCCAGGGAGCCCAGGGCAATCCATGCAAGCCAGATATAGCGCAAGCGCTTGCGCGAGTGCGTGCCAATGAGAAAAGCCGTGTAGGCGAAAATCGGGGCGTGGAAGTTCGCCAGGGAGGCCAAGGGCGTAAAAATGCACAACGTCATGGTGCCGGCGATGAAGAAAATGGACTTTTCTTGCAGCTTGGGATGCAGCCACAGCGCGAGCGGAATGCCGACGGTGTACAAGACCGCCACGATGGCCTGAAAGGGTGAATCGGTGTGCAAAAAGTTCGCGGCGTTGGGCAAAAGCACGCCGAAGAACACGGGGATGAGGATTCGCCACGGCGGGCCAATCCAGTCGCGCAGACGATCCGGCCAAAGCTTAGACATAAGGGCAAGGCTAGCGCAGAAGCTAACCCGCCGGCCTCATCCTCAGGGCTGACTAGACTGGCTGGCATGCAACTCCAGTTCTTTGAAGTCGATGTCTTTGCCACCTCGGCGTTTTCCGGTAACCCGCTCGCCGTCGTGGCCCATGCCGATGGGCTCTCGACGCAACAGATGCAGGCCATCGCGCACTGGACCAATTTTTCTGAAACCACGTTCTTGCTCGAGCCCACCGATCCCGCGGCGGACTATCGCGTGCGCATTTTTACCCCGCACGAGGAGTTTGATTTCGCCGGCCACCCCACCTTGGGTAGCGCCGCCATCTGGCGGGCGCTCAGCAATGAACCTCAGAAGGAAGGCACCATAGTGCAGGAATGCGGGGTGGGGTTGGTCTCCGTGCGCGAGAACGAGGGTATTTATTCTTTTGCCACCCCGCCCCTGCGCGCTAGTGGGCCACTGAGCAGTGCTGAGCTTGCAGAGGCCTGCGCGGGATTGAATATCTCGGAAGCAGACGTCCTTGATTCCGCCTGGGTGGATAATGGGCCCGGCTGGCAGCTTATACAGCTGCGCGATGCCGCGGCCGTGCGCGCGGTTCAGCCCGCTGCCACTCGTCCCAAGGTGGGCGTGGTGGGAATGCGTGATAGCGCCGCAGACGCGGGCTCCGCTGCCTATGAAGTGCGCGCGTTTACCGCAGAATTCGAGGATCCCGTCACCGGCTCTTTCAACGGCGGGGCCGCGCAATTCATGCGCTCGCGCGGGCTGGTTCCCGCCCGCTACACCGCCTGCCAGGGCAGCCAGCTGGGAAGAAACGGCGAGGTCTTTATCCACGATGACGGCACCGATATTTGGGTCGGTGGCCGCGTCCAAATCCGCGTGCAAGGACAATTGGAGGTCTAAAATGCACCTACACCACGACTATGCCGATCACCTGCCGGAATTTGTGGCGGCAACCCACGGCGAAGAACAACCGGATCCTAAGCTCGTAGTCCTCAATGAAGAGCTGGCAGTGCAGCTGGGCTTGGATACTGACTGGCTGCGCTCTGCAGACGGCCTGGATTTCCTTTTAGGCCGCGACGGCGGGCATGCCATGGCCTATTCCGGCTTCCAATTCGGCTCTTTCAACCCACAGATGGGCGATGGCCGGGCCATGCTCTTGGGCGAGGTGGACAAAGACGGAAAACTGTGGGATCTCCACGCCAAGGGCACGGGGCTTACCCCTTATTCGCGGTTGGGTGCCGATGGCCGCGGCACCCTCTCGTCCATGCTGCGCGAGTACTTGGTTTCTGAGGCCATGCACGCCCTCGGCGTACCCACCACCCGCTCGCTTGCTGTGATTTCTACCGGCCGTCCCATCCAGCGCGGCCACGTGCAGCCGGCTGGCGTCCTGGTCCGCGTGGCGGCAAGCCATATCCGGGTCGGAACTTTTCACTATGCCGCGCAGTCTGGCCACCTCCAAGACCTCGCGGACTATGCCATAGCGCGCCACTACCCTGGGGCAGATTATCGGGAGTTTTTTCAAGGCGTCATGGACCGCCAGATTGCCACCGTGTCTTCGTGGATGCGCTTCGGCTTTATCCACGGGGTGATGAATACGGATAACACCACCATCTCCGGCGAAACCATTGATTACGGCCCGTGTGCCTTTATGGAGTCCTACTCGCCCGATACGGTATTTTCCAGCATTGACCAGCAGGGACGCTATGCCTTTGGCAATCAACCAGCGATCTTGGGCTGGAACCTCGCCCGGCTCGCGGAATCGCTGGTGCCGCTATTCGATGCCGATATCAATGCCGGGGTCGACTTCGCGCAAGACACCATCAATGGGTTTCAGGAGAAATTCGCCTCCCAGCGCCGCAGCGATCTGGCAAGCGCCCTCGATACCTCCACCGAGGTAGCCTCGGCCTACTTTACTGCCATGCAGCTTTACCGGCCGGATATCACGCTGGCGCACCGTGCGCTTGCCGATGCCGCCCGCGGCCGCACCCTTCCTGCCCAAGAACTATTTAAGGAATCGGACTTCGTGGATAGCTACCTAGCCACTCACCCCTCCCCGGATGCCGTGGATGCTGCAATGCCCCGGGTCATTCCCCGCAATATGGCCGTCGAAGCCGCACTGCGCGCCGCTGAGGCAGGCGATATGCAGCCCTTTACTGATCTGCTCCACGCCGCGACCCATCCGTGGCAGCCGAATCCGTCTTACGAACAACCCGATCCGGATGGGCTTGCAGGCTTTCTTACCTACTGCGGTACCTAATTTTCTAACAACTCCGAATTCAGGGGTTGGGCATCACAAAGCCCTCCGCGCAATAGGTTTTGCACGGAGGGCAGGGGCCAGGAATTAGCCCAAAGTGAACTGCTCCCCATTAGTTGGACTGAGAAATCAGTTACCGACTAGTAGGGAGTAGTTTTCTTTGAGAGCACGAAGT
>NZ_JBEHGF010000013.1:0-61268 GCF_040225725.1 Corynebacterium sp. KPL4015
ACGCCTTAAGTCGTTGCGCATTCGTGTATCGAATATTAGACATACGGAAAATCCTCCAAGATTTCGTCCGCATCCCCTTTTGGCGTTTAACCCGCCTTGAATTATGGAGATAGAAAATAATCCCCGCTGACGCGGGGAACTAGTCAATTGACTAGTCAAATGAGCACTGACGTGGGCTCATCCCAGCGCTGGCTGGGAGTTTGGCGTTTCGCCTCCTGTAATATTACCGCAAAAATTGATGCAGATTTAAAGTACATTTCAAAAAGTGCAACACGTTAGTGCTAAGGAAGGTATAGTCTTAAATCATTAGTTAATAACTCCAGTTCACCATAAAGGTGGACTGGGTGAGCCTGTGGTGGAGATAGAACCATGAAATTGCCAGCGAAGACAGTGGATTTTTGCACTCGTGCAGATGGTTGGGCCGGTTAACGCAGCCTGCAGGCGCGGAGCTTGTGGGCGAAATCGGGTGACGGTGTAGACCATCTCAACCTGCCGCAACATATGGTTGATTCCGCTTGTGCTGCATCCTTGGTGTATAACTCTTGGCTTTCTCGTTCAGTAAAGGAGTTCCTGAAAGCCGAGTTGCGTGTCTCAGAGACGGATATAGAAGTTCTCTACGTCTTTCTTGCTGGGTCCCATGATGTTGGAAAAGGTGTTAAAACTTTCCAGCGGCTTCTTCTTGACCGCAGTGACGTTGCGCATTTAGTCCACGCCGTTAGCGACGCGGGACTGGATATCGAATTGAGCGCCTCAGAGGCGAATATGTCCAAGCTTCCGCACGGTATTGCTTCTGGTGAAATTCTAGCAATCTGGCTTGAAGAACAGGGGCTTACCCTGCCAAAAGCTAACTCTGTGGCCGCGGTTGTCAATGCGCATCATGGTGCGGCAAGTGGTCCGAATAAAGCGGTCCGAGAATTGATTCAGGATTACCCTTCGGCGTGGCGAATGGTTCATGGCGAACTTCTTGATGCCATGGCTCAACTCTGCGGGGCAGATGAGCTTGCGCGGGTCTTTGCCAAGCTGCCGAAAGTCTCGCCCGCAGCTGCCCAAATGCTTACCGGTTTAGTGGTTATGGCGGACTGGATTGCTTCCAATGAAAAGGCTTTCGGCTTACGCGTGCAGGGAACTCAACTAGACCGAGTGGGACGGGCTGCGGAGCTCATTGACTTGACCTCGCCTTGGGAACCGGAAACTCGATTGCATCAAGACATCGACGAGCAATTCCGGCAATCGTTTGGGTGGCCGGCTGAGTTTAAAGCGCGACAAGTACAGCAGAAAATGGTAGAGGCTGCCAGTGCGATCAATGAGCCAGCGCTCATAGTCCTAGAGGCTGAAACAGGCGTAGGAAAAACCGAAGCCGCCTTAGCAGCAGCGGAGGTGCTTGCGGCGAGAAGTGGAGCACAAGGAATCTTTTTTGCCGCTCCGACCATGGCCACCGCGAATGGCCTGTTGCAAAGGACCATCGAATGGAGTCGAAACATAACGACAGATTCGGTTCGATCGATGTACCTCGCGCATTCCAAAAATGCATTGGCCAAGCCTTATACGGATTTAAAATTTACGGGAATCAACCGTTACGAAGAAGAAGGCGGCAACGTTGTTGCATCGCAGTGGATGTCGGGACGGCGGCTCGGCATTCTTTCCAATTTCGTGGTGGGTACCGTTGACCAAGTGCTCATGATGGCGCTACAGCAGCGGTTTTCCATGCTGAGACATGTTGGCCTGGCAGGCAAAGTAGTAATTTTTGATGAGGTCCATTCCTTTGACGTTTATTCTTCCGATTACCTCCGGAGTGCCATCGAATGGTTGGGATTTTATGGTGCCAGCGTCATCGTCATGTCCGCCACGTTGCCGGCGGACAAGCGGCGCGCATTGGTCAGTGCGTACTCCGACGGTCAATGGCCAGAGGAAGAGCCGGCTGGCTACCCATTAATCACGGTGGCGACAGAAGACGAAATCCGTTCCCTAGAGGTCCCGGCGTCTCCAACAGACCTTGAAACCACCATCACTTTCCTGGCGGAAGGCGAAGATTCATTGCACGAACTTCTCAAGGAATGGCTCGTGGATGGAGGGTGCGTTCTTATTATTTGCAATACTATCGCACGAGCTCAGGCCGCATATTCGGAACTCGTCGAAAGCTATGGTGATTGCGTGGAGCTTCATCATGCGGGATTTGTGGCTTGGGAACGCGTAGAAAAAGAAGATTCATTACGGCGCCAACTTGGCCCCGATGCCCACAGAGGAACGGGCCGGCCGAAGCAAAAAATTGTGGTGGCCACTCAGGTTGCGGAACAGAGTTTGGATGTTGATGCCGACGCTCTGATTACTGATATCGCACCTATGGATTTGCTTATTCAGCGCATCGGAAGGTTGCACCGCCACGCGCGTCCTTCCAGCGATCGACCCGAAAATCTGCGTGAGCCAAAGGTTGTTATTCGCGGGATAGAAACTTCCTCACCAGTTCCGGAATTTGAATCAGGTGCGGAGGCCATTTACGGCCGTGCGATATTGCTATCAACCTATGCAGTACTGCCAAGCAGAATTCGCCGACCAGATGACATCGCTCCGCTTGTAGCAGCTGCATATGATCGCAGCTTTAAGCCGCCAGAGGCATGGAATGCATCGTGGGGAGAAGCTATTGCGACGCGTGATTTTGAGGAATCGAAAGCGCATTCAGCGTCCTCAACGTTCCGATTGCCGGATCCGTGGAGTACCAATGGCCTGGACGCTCTATTTGCACGGCTGCAGGATGATTCCGCAGACGATGCCGAGATCAAAGGCGCAGCCCGAGTCCGTGACGCAGAGCCTAGCGTTGAGGTGATCCTCATCATCGAGACTGATTACGGTTATCGCCCGTGGGGCTGGGATGAAGAAGTCATTGAGGCTGCCGATATTCCGTATAGGCTGGCCTTTCATCTTGCGTCTAGTACAGTACGACTACCTGTGCGAATGACCCGTTATGACTCGGACTTTGATGCGGTAGTCGATGACCTCGAAGGGGCAACCCCGGCCGAGTGGGGTTCACATTATTTACTGCGAGGACAACTGGCTTTGCCGTTAAATGAAGAAGGAGAAACTCAGGTAGGACGCTTTGTTCTGCGGTATACAAGCCAGCTGGGAATCGAAATTATGAGTGTTGGGCGTGAGTGATATGTCCGAGGCACTAGTTAGGCTGAGAGCACCTCCTTTTACTAGGGGCAGCCACATCATCCACCAATTCACTTTTAAAAGAAAGGAGGCGAAAGATAATGACTGATACAGAAACCTTTAACCTGCTCGATGAGCCATGGATTCTGTGCATGGACAGTGCGGATAATCGCAAAGCGTTGAGCATCCGGGACATATTTTCTGGACAGGGTGATGCCCACAAGATTGTGGGCGATTCACCGACCCAGGATTATGCGGTCATAAGACTGTTATTGGCTATATTTTGGCGCGCTCATGCGCAAGAATTAGCAGAAGCAGCAGGCGGAAGGCGGAAACGTGCCAGCTTTGATTGGGGCGAATGGTTCGCGGAAAAGCGTGAAGAATTAAGCGAGACGAAGCGGGACCAAGTTGTTTTAGATTATCTTGATGCCTTTAGAGACCGATTCGACTTACTCTCTGACACTGTTCCCTTCATGCAGGTGGCGGATCTTCACTCGCAGAAAAATGAGACTCGACCGATTTCCTATATAGTTCCAGAAGCCGCTGATGATCATTTCACGATGCGCACGGCTGAGGGTCGGCGGGCGATCCCTCTAGATGAGGCTGCCCGATGGCTACTTCACCTGCAGGCTTATGATTATTCCGGTATTAAAACCGGCGCAGTAGGAGACCCTCGCGTAAAGGGTGGTCGAGGTTATCCCATCGGCACAGGTTGGACTGGTCGAACGGGCGGAACTTTAGTACTTGGTACTGAAGGCCTCTTAGAAACACTTTTGTTAAATACTCCTATGGCAGCTGTTATGACGGAGCAGGGAACTAACCCAATTGAGCTGGATAAATCGGTATGGGAAAGAGAACCCGATACTGCTGCGCAGCGCCGTGGATCAGATTACAAGCTTGGTGCTGTGCCCCAAGGCGCGGCTGATTTGGCGACTTGGCAGGCACGACGAGTGCGCCTAGTAGCTGAAGAAGGCCAGATTACTCGCGTCCTCGTATCGAATGGTGATCGCATTCCGGATGCGGGAAAGAATGTCATGAATGATCCTATGACACCGTATCGGTATAGCCCCAACCAGTCGAAGGCCGGCCAAGATGCTTACTACGCGCGTCCATATGATTCCACTCAGACCATGTGGCGTGCACTTGATGCGTTGGTTGCCGTCGAAGACGACCCAGGCTTTGACCAGAAGAAGACAAAAGCTCCGAAGCGACCAGCCAATCTCAGCAATCTCGCTGCGCTTGACGTTGATGGATACCTAAACCAAGGCGCCTTTGATATTGCTTTGGTTTCGATGGAATACGGACCACAGGAATCTTCAGTAGCCACTACTTTCAGCACCACGATCGGGCTTCCCCTAGTGGTATTGCGCGAAGATGATCTTGGCAGGCAAGCGCGTAACGCTGTCCGCACTGCCGCCCAAAAGACCTATGAAACAGCCGTGAGCTTGGGCTGGTTTGAAGGTCAACTGCGGGTAGCCGCGGGCGATGATTATGAATTCGGCGTTAAGTCTAAGGACAGGTTTTACGCCCAGTTAGAGCCGGAGTTTATTGCGTGGATGCAGACCATTTCTGCTGAAAATGCAGACAGCGCTCAGATCAACTGGCAAGAACGAGTTCGATCAGTAGCTGTCTCCCACGCAATGGAACTGCTGCGCGGCGCCGGGATGAAGGCGATTATCGGCAGGGAAGTAGACGCAGGAGAAGACGGAAAGGGCCGAATTGTCTCAGCTGGATCCCTTTTTCAGCAGCTACAGCGGCGTTTTGATAAGAACCTGCCGTTAACAGGCAAGTCCACACGAAATCAGAATCCTAGCTCACCTATGAAGGAAGGTGTTGCCCATGCATGACACCAGTCATCCGCAGGCAGAAACTGCTGCGGAGTACACAGGCCCGCGTTTGCGAACCTCCGTGGCGCGTACCGCAGAGGCGCTACAGAATGATTATTTGCATTCGCCGCAACACAATAAACAAGCGCGAGCACGTGCAGTCCTAGCCCAATTGCGTAAGTATTCTGCGGTACGTCTTGAACAACATCCCGTGGCACTTGAAGAGGTCCTCCTTTTATTGGAGCCTGCATTGAGTGAACAAGAGATGGGAAAGGGCGCCGCACCATCTGCATCAGAGCTCGCGGCCTTTCAAGCCATGACGATGCTAGGTATCCATCTACAAAGCGCTAGCACTGAAGCACATATTAAAGGCCAAAGCTTCGCACGGGCCTGCGGTCGTTTCTATGCGCACAGTCAGTCACAATCCACGAAACCGCGTTTTGATGCGATGCTCGTATCTTCCGATGAGGCTTCCCGCCTCATACATATTCGTTCCTTGGTAACGCTATTGCGCGGGGAAAATTTGGGGTTTGACTACGGTGCATTTGCACAGGACCTGCGGGTTCTAGGCAGCAAAAGCACTACTCAAAAAGCGCATACGCAACGACAAGGCGTGCTATTGAAATGGGCACGTGACTTCGCATTCGGTTCTTATGCGTCTGCCCAGACCGAACAGACTTCTTAAAATCAATTTTCATATTCTAGAAAGGAATTTTCGCTATGGCTTTGACCATCGATATCCACGCACTCCAGACCCTTCCGCCTTCTCTGATTAACCGTGATGACACCGGGGCGCCTAAGTCTGCCGTTTACGGCGGCGTGCCACGTCAGCGAGTCTCTTCGCAGGCATGGAAGCGTGCAATCCGCAAGTACTTTGAATCTGAAATCGATGCCGAATCTGTGGGTGACCGCTCGAAGAGGCTTCCAGAAAAGATCGCACGAAAGGCTCAAGAACACGAGGGATGGAATGCAGAGCGAGCTCAAAAGGAAGTTGCTGAGCTTTTCAAAGCTGCAGGAATTAAGACGGAAGTGGACGCGAAGCGTATCAAGGCGCTGAAAGATTCCGAGGAAACCACCGAAGAAGAACTAGCAGCAGCGCAGTATCCGCAGACCAAATACTTGTTGTTCTTGAGCCCACACCAGATTGAACGTGCCGCAGAGGCGATTATTGCGGCCGATGGTGAAAAGATTAAGAAGAAGGACGCTCTGGAGATCCTTGATACCCAGCACTCGGTAGATATGGCGTTGTTTGGGCGCATGGTTGCCGATGATGCTGCGTATAACGTCGATGCTGCGGTACAAGTTGCGCATGCACTGGGAATTCACGCCAGCGCGCCTGAATTCGACTATTTCACCGCGGTCGATGACTTGGCCGAGGAAGGCGAAGAAACTGGTGCAGGCATGATTGGCACTGTACAAATGATGTCTTCTACCTTGTACCGTTATGCCACGGTGAATCTAGATGGACTGACACAAAATCTCGACTCGGCAGAAAACGCAAAGCAAGCCGCAGTGAATTTCGTTGATGCATTCATCAAGTCTATGCCCACGGGCAAAATCAATACCTTTGCCAACCAAACAATGCCTGAGCTCATCTATATCGCAGTTCGCGATACCCGCCCGGTGAGCCTAGTTACGGCCTTCGAAGAACCAGTAGAGCCAACCGCCGGTCAGAGCTTGCGCGTCGCCGGTGCCGAAGCGTTGGCGAAAGAAGAAACCGAGTTTGAAGAAAACTATGGGCTGCAGCCTAAGGCAGCCTTTGTGGTTGGGTTGAGCGAGGCCCGTCAGGCTTTCGCACAAATCGCTGACGAAGTGACGCTGCCAGAGCTTTCGCAGCGTTTGTCTTCCGCGCTTTCGGAGTAGGAGGCTTAAAACGATGACAGCATCATTGTTGTTGCTGCTTAAAGGGCCGATGCAGTCGTGGGGAACGGAATCTCGCTACGCTACCCGTGCAACTTCGTCCTTGCCCTCAAAGTCAGGAGTTCTTGGCATGCTAGCCGCAGCTGAAGGGCGCAGGCGCGATGAAGATATGGCTGACTTGGCTGGACTCAAGTTCGCGGTGCGCGTCGATCAATCCGGTAGCCTTTTGCGGGATTATCAAACCGCGCAAAACTGGCAAAAGGATCCGCAGGCATCCGCAAAACTCATTACCCGCTATTTCCTATCAGATGCCGCATTCGTTGCGGCAATCGAAAGTGAGGATCGCGAGCAACTCGAGAATTTTGCAGAGAATCTAAATCGGCCGGTATTTCCGCTCTATTTGGGTCGGCGTTCGTGCCCGGCTCCGCCCAATGTGGTGCTTGGTGTGGTTGAAAAGCCTGCGGTTACGGCATTACAAGAGCACGGCACGTGGCACGCCACCAAGGAGTATATGAAATCCAGTGGTGGGGAAGTATCGCTGCCGATTTACCGGGACTCCCTCCCAGGAGAATCCGGCGTGGCTTGCCAGGATGTACCGAACTCTTTTGATCCGCAGCACCGCAAGTATTCATGGCGCACCGTGGTGCAAAAGGAATTTGCGAATGTGGACAACCCCTTAGATAGCGCAGAGCGGCGCCCGGATCCGTTTTTGGAGGCGGTGATGAATGCATGAGTACGTTAACCAAAATTCTTATCAATCCTCAGCGGCGTCAAGGGCGAAAGCTACTTGCTAATCCACAAGCAATGCACGCGGCGGTCGCCGCATCATTTCCACCGGATGTGGATCAAGAGTCTGGGCGTATTCTATGGCGCCTTGATGAAGGCGCTCATCACCACTCCCTCTATGTGGTGGGGCCTGAAAAGCCAACTGACCATGTGATTGTGGAACAAGCAGGGTGGGATACACGGCCGGGGCAATCGGTTGAGTATGACCGTCTGCTGAATTCACTCACTAAGGGGCAAAGATGGATCTTTGAACTGGTAGCCAACCCAACGTATTCGCAAGCTAATGGAGGCAAGCGAGGAAAAGTGAAGGCTCATGTGTCTGTGGAACACCAGTTGGAGTGGTTGTATCGGCGAGCAGAAAATGCCGGATTTGAACTAGCCCCCCGAGCAGGGGATGATGTCAGCGATGATGAGCGTTCTCGGTGGTCCGTTGAAGAAGAAACCGCGATTATTGAGCGAAAAACGTTGGATTTCCGGAAAGGAAATGGCAATAGGCGTGTGCGTATCGCCACAGCCCGATACCGCGGAACCTTGGAGGTCAAAGATTCTGAGGCTCTTCGGCACACCCTTACTCATGGGATAGGAAGAGCTCGTGGTTATGGTTGTGGCTTAATGACTCTAGCCCGGCCGATGGGGTCCTGATGTCAAATCCGAGCGAAGTCCCTGTCACCCGCCAAGCTTTGTCCCGGATGGGAGACCGAATCAGTTTCTTGTACGCCGAGCGCTGCGTGATCAATCGAGATGGTAATTCTCTAACGATCACGGACCAGCGCGGCGTCGCACATGTGCCAGCCACACAGCTGGCGGCACTGCTGCTTGGTCCAGGAACGAGGATTACTTACGCGGGCATGGCTTTGCTTGGCGATGCCGGGGTTACCACCCTCTGGGTAGGTGAGCGCGGCGTTCGGTACTATGCGCACGGTCGGCCACCAGCGAAATCGTCCCGCATGGCTGAAATTCATGCGCAGGTAGTGTCTCACCAGCGGAAGCGTTTGGACGTGGCTCGCAGAATGTATGCCATGCGGTTTCCAGGAGAAGACGTTTCTCAGTTGACGATGTCCCAGCTGCGTGGCCGCGAAGGCGCACGCATGAAGCGGATTTATGCGGCTGAAGCCGAGCGTACTGGAGTCTATTGGAATCGGCGGTCTTATGATCCCAATGATTTCGATTCTTCTGACCCAATTAACCAGGCTCTGACTGCAGGCAGCGCCGCGCTATATGGAGTTGCTCATGCTGTCGTTGCAGCGCTTGGTTTCATCCCTGCCTTAGGGATAGTGCATACAGGCACCGATAGGTCATTCGTCTACGACATTGCTGACCTTTACAAAGCAGAGATTTCTATTCCAGCGGCATTTGATGCTGTCGCAGCACAACAGGGTAATCCCTCTGTGGAAGTGCGTCGTTTCGTGCGGGATAAAGTTGTCTCACGCCGCCTCATGCCGCGGATGGTTCAAGACCTTAAAGCACTTTTTGATGTACCAGATGACGAGCTTGTCAGTGATGCCGAGTTAATGCTGTGGAGTGAACTTGAAGTCATCGCTTCTGGTCTTAACTGGGCAGAAGAGGAAACGTTGTCATGATGGTGCTGGTTATTACTGCTTGTCCCGCTGGACTACGCGGCGATCTGTCCAAGTGGCTCATTGAACTGACTCCCGGTGTATTCGTGGGACGTCCCTCTGCTCGTATTCGTGATCTGCTCTGGGAACGTACAACCGAGCTTTGTAAAGATGGCCGCGCACTTTTGGTGTATTCAGCCGCGAATGAGCAGGGAATGGAGTTCAAGGCTCACCGACATCATTGGGAACCTACGGATTTTGACGGGATTACCTTGATGACGCGACCGGCTAAGTCTAAGCAACCACAGCGAAGGACTGGATGGTCTCAAGCCCGACGTACCCGTATTTCTTATAAGAAACAGAAGGGAGGATATTAGGCTGCGTGGAGCTTCGAGGATAGCTTCCCCCAAAATACAAGTTGTATGTAAAATACGTTTAAGGCTCGAATTTCTGCTGTTCAGCAAGTGTGCTCCCCGCGTGAGCGGGGATGAGCCCGTCCCAGTAAATCGCCAAGATGACGGTAGCTGGTGCTCCCCGCGTGAGCGGGGATGAGCCCATACGGCTTGGACTCGGCGACCGACTTGGATAGTGCTCCCCGCGTGAGCGGGGATGAGCCCGGATTGGTCACGGTAAACGTGTCCTTTCAAGTGTGCTCCCCGCGTGAGCGGGGATGAGCCGTTCCCACTGCCGCCCGAGGGCCGCCAATTCCGGTGCTCCCCGCGTGAGCGGGGATGAGCCCGGTGCATAGGGCTTGGTGTTGGCCACGTCGGCGTGCTCCCCGCGTGAGCGGGGATGAGCCGAATTGCTTTCCTGCCAGTTCGGATTCACCGTTGTGCTCCCCGCGTGAGCGGGGATGAGCCCAGTGGTGTCCACCGACGCTTGCATGACATGCTGTGCTCCCCGCGTGAGCGGGGATGAGCCCCACTTAGACCATGTGGGCTTAGCTACGTCCTTGTGCTCCCCGCGTGAGCGGGGATGAGCCGCTTTTAGAAAAAGTTGTCGACTGGCTCACGTCGTGCTCCCCGCGTGAGCGGGGATGAGCCCGTCTCCAACATTCGGGAACCAGACTTCGACAGGTGCTCCCCGCGTGAGCGGGGATGAGCCTTGGCCGGTCGCTTCGTCTGATGCGTGGTGTGAGTGCTCCCCGCGTGAGCGGGGATGAGCCCTACGCGCCAATTCCCTTGTGTTCAACGCCGTGGTGCTCCCCGCGTGAGCGGGGATGAGCCCCCAAGGCGTACTAAGCACCTATCGGAGTCGCAGTGCTCCCCGCGTGAGCGGGGATGAGCCCCAGCAAGACCTGTTGGCGGCGCAGGAGCGACTGTGCTCCCCGCGTGAGCGGGGATGAGCCCTCGTGGCTATGGGCGTTCCAGCTGCCGCCGTCGTGCTCCCCGCGTGAGCGGGGATGAGCCGTGAGGTGCCACCAGTTTAGGGTTGGCGAATGAGTGCTCCCCGCGTGAGCGGGGATGAGCCCGCTGAGCGCTTACGTGACTATTGGGAGCACGGGTGCTCCCCGCGTGAGCGGGGATGAGCCTCACGTTCTACACCACAAATAAGGAAGATTCAGAGTGCTCCCCGCGTGAGCGGGGATGAGCCCTGGCTATGGGTACACCGATACGTCACCCTCGAGTGCTCCCCGCGTGAGCGGGGATGAGCCCTGTTGGAGGAACTTGCGGGTGGGACGTTCTGCGTGCTCCCCGCGTGAGCGGGGATGAGCCCCGCAATGTTCAACGACTGGAACAGCACCGCAGGTGCTCCCCGCGTGAGCGGGGATGAGCCGTACTTGTTTTCGATGAGGTGGCGGGCGTTGGTGTGCTCCCCGCGTGAGCGGGGATGAGCCCGCGAAACTCGAGGGCACCGCCTACCAAGACCTGTGCTCCCCGCGTGAGCGGGGATGAGCCCCGACTAATGCGTGAATTTAAGACCCGTAAACCGTGCTCCCCGCGTGAGCGGGGATGAGCCCTACGGTAAGCCCCCGTGGGGTGACAAGGTGACGTGCTCCCCGCGTGAGCGGGGATGAGCCGGCCCCGGCCTGCTACGCACACTCATCAACGACGTGCTCCCCGCGTGAGCGGGGATGAGCCCCAAGGTCCTACTGGACCGCGGGGAAGCAAGTGGTGCTCCCCGCGTGAGCGGGGATGAGCCGTAAAGCTCGCTGAGCAAGCTGCACAGGCCCACGTGCTCCCCGCGTGAGCGGGGATGAGCCCCACACAATCGCACCGGGGGAAGTCCGCGCCCTGTGCTCCCCGCGTGAGCGGGGATGAGCCCCCCGACCGCTTTACCCGTGAGAGTGACGGCGAGTGCTCCCCGCGTGAGCGGGGATGAGCCCAAGGTACCCAGCAAGATAAGTGCCAGTTGCCAGTGCTCCCCGCGTGAGCGGGGATGAGCCCTACGCGCCAATTCCCTTGTGTTCAACGCCGTGGTGCTCCCCGCGTGAGCGGGGATGAGCCGGCCATAAGGTCAACCTCAGGCAGCGGGTGGACGTGCTCCCCGCGTGAGCGGGGATGAGCCCAGGGTGGTTCGGGTCCGCTATTCCACCGTCTGGTGCTCCCCGCGTGAGCGGGGATGAGCCCTAGGCGGTGTTGGCATGGCTTGGAATAAAGTTGTGCTCCCCGCGTGAGCGGGGATAAATTTTTTTGATTTAATGCCTCAAATTTCTTGCTACCCAATAATCAACAAATCGAAAGGACATCTAGTAACGACGATCAGCACTTCGGTTATGAGGGGCAGAATTCATCTTCGCTGAGGCTCTAACGTGGGTTCCAGTCGCAGCACGGACATCCACGGTTGGGCGTCGCGCACTCAACTGGGGTTATTTTATGAGGGGCTGAGAATTGGTCTTTCGCGAGCTATTGACTAATCTTTTGGGAGCGGAGTTTCGTATTTTACGACATGGCATCCGTGTGGGGCTATAGCTCAGTCGGTTAGAGCTCCGGACTCATAATCCGTCGGTCCCGGGTTCGAGCCCCGGTGGCCCCACGGTAGAAGGAGGCGTCGGCAAGCAATGCTGGCGCCTCCTTTTTAGTATTCGGTGCGCACGCGCTCGGAGAAAATCGGCCTGGCGGTCAGCTCGATGCGGGTGCCGATATTTTCGTCTTCTTGGGACCTGCAATGGACGGATTTTTGATTCGTGGCCATGATGCAGTGGAGATCGTAGCTGTCACCAGAGCTCGGGTTCTTCACAGTAATATCGCTCTGCCAGGCTGCAGTAACGGTTGGATCAGGGGTTTCGAGCCTGTATGTGGCATCCACTGCATGCTTATAAATATCCAGGGCAAAGGCGCAATCGGTGGCATCGTCGGCGATGATTTGTGCATAATCGCGAATGCCGCACATACCGCCTACCTGCGCAGCGAGTGCGGAATCATCGTCTTTCTCCGCTTTCTGCGGCTTGGAAAGCTTGGCAGTCGCGGAAGGCGCGGAATCGGTATCGGCGTCGGCATCGGCAAGCGCACCGCTGTCTGAACCGGTGCTGTGCGGGCTGGTATCGGTGAAGTTGGGCTCGTCGTCAGCGGGGGTGGACGAGCCCCCAACCAGCAGGAATGCCGGCAAGAGAGAGAATCTTTTTCATGCGGAATGTAGGAAGAGATAGAAGGGGCATTAGAACAGGAAAAGTGTAGCACCGCAGCGCATGTGGGCAGGCGAATTGCGCGTGGGTGAGCAGTGCAGTCTAATAAATGGCATGACAGAAGTAGATCCGCTCATTGAGTCCCTCTATCGCTGGTCCGATGTCAGCGGTGTATTGCTGATGGGAATTATCGGCGGCACCATTGCGCGCAAGCGCGGGTATGACATCATCGGGTTTTTCTTCATTGCGATGTTTTCTTCCCTGGGCGGGGGCATGGTGCGCGATGTGCTTATTAATCGCGGCACCGTGGCGGCGATGAGCGAGCCGGAGTACCTCTACCTGGCGTTTACTGGCGCGTTGATTGCGCGCTTTGTCTACTTCAAAGGCAAGACCTGGGATTATATCCAGGCGCATGGTGATGCCGTGGTTTCTGGCCTGTGGGCCGGTACCGGCGCCGTGAAGGCCATTACCTATGGTCTGCCGCCGATTCCGTGCATCATGATGGGCGTGTTTACCGCTACAGGCGGTTCCATGATTCGCGATATCGCCATGGGGCGCGAGCCCGCCGTCTTTGGCGATAATCAGCCGACGGTGATTCCGGCCATCGCCTGCACCGTGATCGTGTTGGTGGGCAACCACTTCGATATGTTGGCCGTCGGCATGATCGTGGGACCGTTGGTGTCCATTTTCTTGGCGCTGCTGGGTATTTGGGCCGGTTGGCGCGTGCCCGCGAACCAGGAGTGGGCGCCGATTAATGATACGGCTGCGCAGGTTAAGGTGCTGGCGAAGAAGGCTGAGAACAAGAGCCGCGCGGTCGGGCGCAAGCTGGAGCCGCACCGCGTGCGCTCCTGGCGCCACCGGCAGATGGAAGAGGCGCTGCAGCGGCGCATCGAAAAGGAAGTGCGTTCCGGCAAGCGCCGCCAGGATGCGGCGGAAGAGGCCAGCGAGTTTTTGCAGTCCTTCGAATCAGACGTCGATCAGTTCAGCTCGGCGCCAGCGGAGTCCGAGGACATGGACTTTGGCGTGGACTTTAGCGGCGATTCCTATGAGGAAGAGGAGCAGACCTCCAGCGAGGAATCCCAGCGGCTGCTCGATACGATTTTGGAAGATGACAAGCTTACTGATGAGCTGATTGATCGCCTGATGGACCGCTACCAATCGCGCGACTAGGCCCCGGGGCATCTGCTTGCTGATGCCCCATCTTCCGACTCCTTCCTTCTTACTTCTGGCAGAAAACTGGCATCAATTTCTCAGCTAGGTGCCATATCCTTGAACCATGAACTTGAGGTATTACTTTTTTGAGCTGTGGGGCCTCATTGTTGACCACGGCTTGCCGCTCATCGCATTCGTGATTATCGGCATTCTTTTGCCCCGCATGGGGCGCCTAGCCATCCGGATTATCGAACATAATTTGGATGAGCAAGAAGAATCCACGAAGGCGCGGTTGGCTCTGACCGGCGCATTGGTCTACATCGTCCAAGCGGTGGCGTACTTCCTATTGGTCGCGGCCGCGCTGACTAATCTCGGAGTTCCGGCGCTGGGCGCCGCGGTGCCTGCGACGATAGTGTCTGCTGCGGTTGGTTTTGGTGCCCAGTCCGTGATTTCGGATTTCCTCTCCGGATTTTTCATCCTCACGGAAAAGCAGTTCGGCGTGGGAGACTACGTCTCCTTTGCCGGCATTCCTGGGGTAGAAGGCGATGTGGTGACGCTGACCCTGCGCACCACGAAGGTGCGCACCCCTAGCGGTGAGTTGGTGACCATCCCCAATAGCTCCGCCGGCGTGGTGACCAACTATTCCAAGGAATGGTCCCGCGCGGTGGTCAATATCAATGTCCCAGTGCATGAGGGCGAGTCCCTGCCGGAGATTACGAGCCGCGTCAAAGAGATTTCGCAGCACGCCATTAAAGCCCCAGAGATCTCCGTCGACGTCGCCGGCGAGCTCACGGTCCTTCCCGCCACCCAATTGGTCAGCCCGCAGGTTGCCGGCCAGCCGTGGCAGGTGGGTTACCGCATCATGGTGACGGTGAATCCCGCCCGCCAGTGGTCCGTGGAGCGCGCCATCCGCTCGTCGCTGCTCTCGGAATTCTGGGACCACTACGGCTCCGCCATCGACTTTGATGAGCTGCAGGAACAGAAAAAGAAGAAACCTGCGGACCCAAAGCATGCCGCGGCGCAGTCGGCCAAAGACGCCTTGGACGCTGGGGAAGGCTCCCGCCCCGATACGCCAGTAGATGACCCCACGGCGGAAGAGGAATTGGTCCCAGAAGAAGTCGATCGTGCTGAGACCAAGGTCGATGAACAAGCAGTCACGGCCGAAGCGGGCGAAGATGCCGCAGAAGGCGACGAGGAATCGCGCCGAAAGATCTGGCGCACGATTCAGACCAGTACCCAATTCCAAAAGATTGCCACCATCGGCGGGCGCGTGCGCGCCTCCACCACCGGCCTCGTGGCGGCCCTGCTTGTCGTTGGCCTGCTCATCCTCGCGGCAAGCAACCCAGAGGAAGGGGAAGCCGGCTGGCTGTCGCCGGACTATTGGAAGGATCGCGATACGCAATCTTCCTCCGAAACACCATCGGAATCTGAAGAGCCTGTGCCTACAGAAGATCCTCTAACTACCGGTACCCCAACGGAACCGACGGACGCAGATTCAACACCAACGACCACCAATACGCCGACCGTTCCTAGCTATCCCAGCCAGGCGCCCAACTCCACGCCTAATTCCGGGGACGGGCACGGCAGCGGTCAGGATGGGCCCGCTGACTCAAACGGCGATGCTGGCGATGGCCAAGGGAATGGCGACGGAGACTCCGGCGCAGACGGAAATAGCGGGGCGGCGGATAGCCAACAGACCACGATTCCTTCAGAACCCCACTAGATGCTAGTGGGAGCCGTCGACTACGTCGAGGCGGTCCGTCCAGAAGCGATCGAGTTCCTCGGCTCGGTATATGACACTTAAGCTATTGTCTCCGTCTTTCCCGCAGATGAGTCCGCGGCGATCTGATCCAATTGAACAGCGAAGGTCATAGGTCTTACCGGTGATAGGGCTGGCGACGGAAATTTCGGTGCTATACGCGCCGTTGGCTCTCGGATCGCGCTGCTGGAATGTATAAGTGTGCTTGAGCGCTTCATCAAAAATGGGGCCGGTAAATTCGCAGGATGTATGTTCACCTGCGTGGATGGTGTCTCCTTGGTTGGTGTATCCGCAGTCGCCGCCAATTTTTCCGGCGTAAAGCGTGTGATTTCCAGCAGGGGGAGCGTCATCATCCGAGCCGGCATCGCCATGCTCGTCGCCTTCCTTATCGCCCTTTTCCTCGGTGGAGTCTGGAGTATTCTCCAGGGTTTCCGTCACGGTCGTAGGAGCCGTGGAAGCGTCGCTGGGCACAAAGGCAGGTTCGGGATCGGCAGAATCAGAATCATCGGAGGTACCGCAGGCGCTGAGCATGGTGAGGGACAAGGCGGCAAGCATTAAGGAAGTGTGGCGTTTCATCATCATAAAAACTGGTAGCAATCGACGGTGTGAATTGTGAAAACTTTAGCACTTAAACCGGTATCTAACTGCGGACTTATAGGAAATGCGGCGAAAGGTGGAACAAATTTAAACCACGGGCTGTTTCAGTAGACATGACATCATTATTTACATCTTTGGAACTTGGCCGTTATACGTTGAACAACCGCGTGACCATGGCGCCGCTGACTCGTCAGCGTGCAGGTCACAGTGGTGTACCCAGCGAGCTACACAAAAAGTACTATTCCCAGCGCGCTAGCGCCGGTCTCGTCGTGACCGAGGGAACCTTCCCCGCATGGACCAACCGCGCGTTCCCTGGTCAGGCGGGCATCGTCGATGACGAGCAAGCCGCTGGTTGGCGCGAGGTAGCTGACGAAGTACATAACAAGGGCGGCGTGCTGTTCATGCAGATCATGCACGGCGGCCGTACCAGCCACCCGGATCTCATTGATGGCGCCCAGGCAGAGGCCCCGAGCACCCTGGATTGGGACGGCCAGGTTCGCGGCTTTGCCGGCAAGATGGATGCACCGGTACCGCGCGCCCTAGAAGCCGATGAGCTCCCGCGCATCGTTGAAGAATTCCGTGCTGCCGCACGCCGGGCCGTCGACGCGGGCGTTGATGGTGTAGAAATCCACAATGCGAATGGCTACCTGCTGCACGAATTCATGGCACCATCTGCCAACCAGCGCGACGATGAATTTGGTGGCAGCCCAGAAAACCGGTGGCGCCTGCCAGAGATGGTTATTCGTGCTGTCGTGGATGAAATCGGTGCTGACCGCGTGGGCGTGCGCTTCTCCCCAGCCCACGTTGTACAGGGCATTGTTGAAGATGACGAGGCGGATATGTTGGCCACCTACGGCGGCCTTTTGGATGCTATCGCCCCGCTAAACTTGGCTTATGTCTCCTTCCTGCACGCCGAGCCGGAAGGCGAACTCATCTCGGCCTTGGCAAAGAAGGCTCGTGCCAATGGCGAAACCAAGGTCTTGATGAATGATGGTTTCGGCACTGTCACCACTAAGGAAGATGCCGAGCGCGAGCTGGAATTGGATCACGTGGATGCCGTTGTCGTGGGTCGACAGCTCATTGCTAATCCGGACTTGGTACGCCGGTGGGAAGAAGGTCTGGCCCTTAATGAGCCAGATCAGGCCACGTTCTACGTCGGCGGCGAGCGCGGCTACATTGATTATGAAACTGCCGCGGACTAACCCGTAGTCCGCGGCAGGTAGGGGGGGAGAGCGCGAGTGATAGAGAGTGAAATATCCCAGAGAGGATCTTTCACTCTCTATATCGAACGTGCACCCAGCGAGCGTTAACAACTGCCCGCTAATAATTAAGAATTGAATCCCTGATCCGGGCGCCATGTCAGCGTGACGGCTTCGTTTACTGGTGCGGCGGGATTGAGGAGATCCTCAACGCGCAGCCAGTGCATTTCCGCAGAATCCGGGCGGATGGTGACGTAGCTATATCCGTGGTGATCGAGGTTTACGTGGCGTGTATGAGGGTTTGCCTCCAAAAGGAACCTCTCTGCCAACTTGGAAAGCTCGTTGTCCTCGGGTAAGTGAAGCTGTTCGTTGACATTGGGCGCGGAGACAGATGAGCACACCATTTCGGCCCCGAAGATGTGCCCATCCTTGCTGATATTATGCGCCCATTCGGAGTGGATATCGCCGGTAACAAAGAGGGCGTGGGAGTCGTGCTTCGCAAGGGCATCGATAAGCATCCGGCGTTCTGCCGAGTATCCATCCCATTGGTCGCCATTGACGGGAATGCCGGTGATATTGGATGACAGTGAGGATGATACGGGTGCTAGCTTGTCGTCGCGCTGCAGGGTAGCCAGGTTCATGGGGGAGAACATGACGGAGTTGCCCAGCATATTCCACGCGGCGGCGGAGGTATCGATCTTGTTGACCAGCCAGTCGTACTGCTCCGAACCGAGCATGCTTCGCCCCTCCGAGGCCATCCTGGCAGGTCCAAAGAGTATCTGTTTATCGCGGTACGTGCGCAGATCCATCATGGTCAGTTCCACAAGATCCCCAAAGGTCAAGCACCGGTAGAGATGGCCATCATTGGAAGGATTACTTGCCCGTACCGGCATCCATTCAAAGTAGGCCTGCATCGCGGCGTTGCGGCGATCGATCCACGCGCCTTCTTTCCCCTCCGTGTGGTTATGGGCGCCGTCCCTCCAAGAATTATCTGCGGTTTCGTGGTCATCCCAGACCGCGATCCACGGCAGGGCAGCATGCGCCGCTTGGAGATTTTCATCGGTGCGGTAGCGGCCAAGGCGCGTGCGATAATCTTCCAGCGTCGTAATCTCATGCGCTGGGTGGTGCAGGCGCACTGGACCGAAACCGGCGTACTCGCGCTGTGGGTATTCGTAAATATAGTCTCCTAGAAAGACCATATAATCTAGTTGCCCGGCTCGTCCGCGCTTTGCGATATCACCATAGGCTTGAAAGAAACCGGACTCCCAGTTGGCACAGCTGGCCACACCAAAGGTTAGCTCCTCTGGGGATGCCGTAACCGCCGGTGCGGTTTTGGTGCGACCTACGGGGGAGATTTTATCTTGGGCATGAAAGCGGAAGTAATACACGCTTTCTGGTTCGAGGCCGTGAGGATCCACGTGGACGGTGTGATCCTGTGCAGGATCGGTGGTGACTTCGCCGTGCTTGACGATGTCCCTAAACTCCTCATCCCGCGCAATTTCCCATTCCACGGTGGTAGGCGCGCCCGCACCGGAGCCAGGCATCGCATCTGCATCTGGTGTCACGCGTGTCCACAAAACAACGGAATCTGGAATGGGATCTCCCGAGGCTACGCCGTGCAGGAAGGGGCGTTCACCGAGCGTGGGCTCTACCATGTGTGGTTCTGGGCGCGAGGAAAGGCTGCTTTGTGCATGAGCAGTGCTGGCGTTGGCCGTGCTGGCAGTGGTGGTCAGCGCCAGGGCGGCGCCGACGGTGCCGCTGGTTTGGAGGAATTTGCGGCGGTTGACATGAGACATCTCTGATTGCGTGCTGTGGTTTCTGCTAGTCATATTCATAAGGTTTCTTAGATAGAAAGGGCCTGCAACCGCTCAGGCTGCATTACACCAGAAATTCCTTAATCAGTAACCACGGGTTTACCTCCGCACCGATCGGCACACCTTATTCTGAGGCCTAGAGCACAGTAGGCTGGAAGTCATGAGCGAGTTGCAGCAGATAAGTCAATGGCCCGTAGATACCGTGGCTGGAGCGTTGATCCACAGCGGTGAGTCGATAGATACGGTAGGAGATACTTCGCGCCAGTTTCCGGTTGCCTCAGTTACCAAGCTGGTATCGGCGTACGCGGTGATGATGGCAGTGGAAGAAGGTGCGGTGGATTTGAAGCAGCCCGCCGGTCCGGAAGGTTCTACCCTCGAGCATTTGCTCGCGCACGCCTCGGGCGTGAAGTTCGATTCGCGCGAGCAACAAAAACCAGTGGGCGAGCGGCGTATCTATTCTTCTGCCGGTTATGAATGGGCGGCAGAGATCGTAGAAGAAGCCACCGGCATCGAGTTTGCAGAGTACCTGCGCGAAGGCGTGTGCGAGCCGCTTGGAATGTCCTCCACCCGCTTAGAGGGCTCGGCTGGGCACGGCTTGGTTTCCACTGTGGAGGATCTCGCTGCATTTGCTGCCGAGGTCCACGACCCGCAGCTCTTGCACTCCAGCACCGTGGCCGATATGCGCCGCGTTCACTTTGCTGGTTTGCGCGGCATTGTGCCTGGTTACGGGAGCTTTAAGGATTGCACCTGGGGGCTTGGATTTGAGATCCGCGGTGAGAAAGACCATTGGATGGGAGCACTGCCTGCCGATGCCACTGGGCACTTCGGCATGTCCGGAACCTACCTCTGGCTGGCCGGCGACTACGCCATGGTGGCATTAACGGACCGAGATTTTGGCGATTGGGCAAAGCCGCTGTGGAATGAAACCAATACGAAGATCTGGCAGGCGCTATAAGAGGCTTCTTCGCAGTTTTCCTTAATAGGAAAACGGGAAAAGCTCCCCATTCCAGTGGAGTGGGGAGCTTAAAGCTGCTCTATTTAGAACAGGGATTGGCCGACGATCTTCTCTAGGATCATGGCGATTTGGGTGAAGAAGCCGTCAAAGGCGCTCAGAAGATCGAAGCCGAAATCGGACGAAGAATACGTTTCAGGCATGTCAGGCATGGTTGTACCTTTCTGTAGGGGTGCACTCAAACCGGATTGTTTGAATTTATCTCAGTATAGGCAGCGTGGGTGGACGGTGTCAAACTGTTTCTTAGTTACAAATAAATGTATATCGACTATCCGCTGCGGCTTGCGCGTTTTCTATAAGGCTGGGTGTGGGGGTGGGGTGGGACAGCTAGCTACCCCCGCTGTGGGTTTACGCCCCGGGGCTTTTTGGAGGGCTTCGCTTCTATCGGGATTGGGGCAGTTTTCGGCCGAGGTTTCAGGGGATGAGCGCTATTGGGTAAGCGTTTCTGCTGGTACCTGCCGTGTGAACGGATTCTGTCAGGAAGTCGCTTCGGGGCGAATGGTTTGAGGGGGTAAATCTCTCAAATTTCACTGTTGTAACTTCAATTTCTTTAGTCACTTTAATCACAGTCTGGACTTTGGGTTGAGGTTTAGAACTTGGGGGTTGAAGTGAAAGTTGAGGGTTGTAGAGGGTGGTGTGACGCAGGAAAATTGGGTCCAGACGCAAATGACAGTTCGTTGGGGAAGACGAAGCTCGTCTTGCACTGCGCCGCATGCCATGCGTGTGGTTCGCAGTGGTGATTTGTCGAGGGAGATATCGGCTATGAATACTTGCGTCAATACAGTGCCGGTTGATCAACCGGCCTCCAACTACACGTGGCCCAGCCGCAACGGCGCGGCCGTCGTGGTCACTGGTGTGCTGAAAATTTCTGGGATGCCGCGTGCGCTGCGCCCGGAAGTAGAGCGCGCCATGGATCGGTGCATTCGCACCGAATCGGAGTTCATCGTCCCAGGCGATGACCCGCTGACCGCCCAGTGGTGTACTCGGTGGTACCGCGATGAGATCTCTATGGAGGCACTCGTGCGAGGTGAGGCCATGGGGCCGGAGATTGATTCCGGCATCGGCATTGGCTGCCATCAGGTGCTCACCGGAACCGAGGCGGAGCTTGCCGCGCTCGAGAGTTCGGTGTGCTATCTTGCGCAACGCTATGGTTTTAGTGCCACCGTGCGTTTTAGCTAAAGCGCTCGAGCGAATCGGCTCGAGCGCGGCCATGTGAGCCGAGCCGCACGAGCTAGGTCGCGCGGCGGGGTGCCGTTTAGGATTCCTCGTCGGCGAAAGGATCCATGATCTTATCGGGAATTTCCGCAACAGACTTAAACACGGCGGTGGGGCGATACGGGTAGCGGGAGATCTCGCGGTCATCGGAAATGCCGGAGCGCACCAAAATGGAGCGCATACCGGCCTCTAGGCCCGCCTTGACATCGGTATCCATGCGATCACCAATCATGATGGTGTTTTCAGAGTGTGCGCCGATGTGATTGAGGGCCGAGCGCATCATGACAGGGTTGGGCTTTCCCACGTAGTAGGGCTCCCGGTTGGTAGCGGCGGTGATCAATGCTGCTACCGCGCCAGTTGCTGGGAGCACACCTTCGGGAGCAGGGCCCGTAACGTCCGGGTTGGTGGCGATGAAGCGGGCGCCATTGCGGATGAGGTTGATAGCGGTGGTAATTGCCTCAAAGGAGTAGGTGCGGGTTTCACCAAGGACCACGAAATCGGCGTCATCATTGGTGAGGATCCAACCGGCCTCGTGCAGCGCGGTGGTCAGGCCGGACTCTCCCACGACGTAGGCCTTGCTGGAGCTGGCCTGGGTGGCCAAGAAGTTTGCCGTCGCCGTGGCAGAGGTCCAGATGCGCTCGGCCGGAATATCCAGTCCGGTATTACGCAGCCGCGCTGCCAAGTCGCGCGGGGTGGACATGGAGTTATTAGTGAGCACCATGTACTCAATATCGTTATCCTTCAGCGCCTGTATGAATTTATCGGCGCCGGGGATCATTTCCCCTTCCTTGATGAGTACGCCGTCCATATCGGATAGGTAAGAAATCATTGGTGGTCCTCCAAATAGTCAGCGATATCGCCGATGGTCTCGCAGTTAAGCATTGTTTCCTCAGTAAGTCGCACCTTAAAGAGCTCTTCTGCACGCACGGTGAGCTCTATAAGCTCTAGGGATTCAACGCCGACATCAGAAAGCGCGGTGTCTTTGCCAAGTTCGGCCTCGGTATCGGTGACTTTGACGATGAGGGCGATGAGCTCGCCCAGCGTATCCCGATCCGGGTCGTGGTCCTTATCTGGGTCAGAACCCTGAAACTTTGCCTGCAATTGGGCACTGAGGTCATTTGCCATAATGACCAGTGTAGTAGCGATTGGTGCGTGACATAGGAGAAATAGGCTCACGCGGTACTGGTTAGGGGGGATGGGGCGAAAAACAATTCAGGCGCTTCCAGCATTAAGCCGGAAGCGCCTGAGCTACATCTCCATTGTGGAGGTGCGGGCGATATTACTCGCCGCTATTAGGTGCAGTTGGGTCGTCCAACTTCAGCTCGGAGGCCGCCTTTTCTACGACGGAGCGCTCAATCTTGCCATCGCGGGCAAGGCCATCGAGCACTGCGACGACGATGGATTCCGCGTCATTGTTGAAGAAGCGGCGGGCACCCTCGCGCGTATCGGAGAAGCCGAAGCCGTCTGCGCCCAAGGTGATGTAGGTACCTGGGACGTAGGGGCGAATCTGCTCCTGCAGCTCGGTGGTGAAGTCCGAGACACCAACGAATGGGCCCTCGAAGTCCTTGAGCTGGGAGGTAGCGAATGCCTCGGAAGGCTCTTCGCCCTTGCGCAGCGCTTCCTTATTGCGGCGGGCACCGTCGCGGGCCAACTCGTTCCAAGAGGTCACGGAGAATAGCGAAGCCTTGACATCGTAATCCTCAGCCAGCATCTCCTGTGCGCGAAGAGCCTCGTGCACGCCAACACCCGAAGCCAGGATATTGGCCGGGGTGGAGCCGTTCTCGGCAGTATTGAAGTGGTAGATGCCCTTGTGCAGGCCCTCCACATCCAAGTTTTCCGGCTCGGCCGGCTGGTGGACTGGCTCGTTGTACACGGTGAGGTAGTACATGACCGGCTCATTGTCCTCGCCGTACATGCGCTCGATACCGCGCGCTACCAGGTGTGCAACCTCAAAACCGAAGGCCGGGTCATAAGAAATGACCGCAGGGTTGGTGGCTGCCAAGACAGGGGAGTGGCCATCCATGTGCTGCAGGCCCTCACCGGTCAGGGTGGTGCGGCCGGCGGTAGCGCCGATGATGAAGCCGCGGCCCATCTGGTCGCCGGCGGCCCAGAAGGCATCGCCAGTGCGCTGGAAGCCGAACATCGAGTAGAAGATGTACAGCGGGATCATGGCTTCGCCCTGGGTGGCATACGAGGTAGCGGCGGCGGTAAAGGATGCTGCCGCACCGGCCTCAGAAATGCCCTCGTGCATAATTTGGCCATCGGTGGCCTCGCGGTAGGACAACATCAGGTCGTGGTCCACCGGCACGTAGTTCTGGCCGCGCGGGTTCCAGATCTTCATGGTGGGGAACCAGGAGTCCATGCCGAAGGTACGAGCCTCATCCGGGATGATGGGCACGATGCGCTTGCCCAGTTCCTTATTGCGCATGACCTCCTTGAAGGTGCGCACCAAGGCCATGGTGGTAGCGACTTCTTGCTTGCCAGAGCCCTTGCGCACGGAGCGCAGCTTGTCCAAGGAAGGTGCTTCCAATGGGGTGAAGTCCGTGCGACGCTCGGGCAGGAAGCCGCCGAGCTCTTTACGGCGCTCCAGCATGTACTTGATCTCCGGGGAATCCTTGCCCGGGTGGTAGTACGGCGGCAGGTAGGGATCCTTTTCCAGCTCTTCATCGGAGAAGGGGATTTCCTGCTTATCACGGAAGTTCTTGAGATCCTCCAGCGTCAGCTTCTTCATCTGGTGGGTAGCGTTGCGGCCCTCGAAGTTGTGACCCAAGCCGTAGCCCTTAATGGTGTGGGCCAAGATGACGGTCGGCTTGCCGGAACCCTTGTTCTCCAGGGCTCGAGCGTACGCTGCGTAGACCTTGCGATAGTCGTGGCCGCCGCGGCGCAGTGCCCAAATCTCGTCATCGGAGAAGTCTTCTACCAGCTTTGCGGTGCGCTCATCGCGGCCGAAGAAGTGCTCGCGCACATAAGCGCCGTCATTGGCCTTGAAGGTCTGGTAGTCGCCATCAGAGGTGGTATTCATGATGTTGACGAGGGCACCTTCGGTGTCCTTTTCCAGCAGCTTGTCCCAGCCGCGGCCCCAAATGACCTTGATAACGTCCCAGCCGGCGCCGCGGAAGAAGGACTCCAGCTCCTGGATGATCTGGGTATTACCGCGCACTGGACCGTCGAGGCGCTGCAGGTTGCAGTTAATGACGAAGGTGAGGTTATCCAGCTCGTACAGAGCAGCGGTTTGCAGCAGGCCGCGGGATTCTGGCTCGTCCATTTCGCCATCGCCCAAGAAAGCCCAAACGTGCTGCTTGGAGGTGTCCTTGATACCGCGGGTTTCCAGGTACTTATTAAAACGTGCCTGGTAAATGGCGTTCATCGGGCCAATGCCCATGGACACGGTGGGAAACTCCCAGAACCATGGCATCAGGCGCGGGTGCGGGTAGGAGGGCAGACCCTTGCCTTCACCAAGGGAGACTTCCTGGCGGAAGCCATCGAGGTCTTCCTCAGAAAGGCGACCTTCCATGTAAGCGCGGGCGTACATGCCCGGGGAGGCATGTCCCTGGAAGAAGACCTGGTCGCCGCCTGAAGGATCGTCCTTACCCTTGAAGAAGTGGTTGAGGCCGACTTCGTACAACGGGGCGGCACCCGCGTAGGTGGAGATGTGGCCGCCCACGCCGATGCCGGGGCGCTGCGCGCGGTGCACCATGATGGCAGCGTTCCAGCGGATCCAACGGCGGTAGCGCTTTTCTAGTTCTTCATCGCCAGGAAATTCCGGCTCCATGTTGGTGGGGATGGTGTTGACGAAGTCCGTCGACGTCAACGAGGGAAGCTCCACGCGCTTGGCGGTGGCGCGCTCCAGAAGGCGCAGCATCAGGTAGCGTGCGCGTTCTTGGTCAGAATGGTCCAGCAGACCATCGAGGGAATCCATCCACTCGCGAGTTTCTTCTGGGTCGCTGTCGTGAAGGTACGATGCAACACCATCGCGGATAAGCGGGAAGTTGGAATCGCCCTTGGCGGGGTCCTTCTCGGCCATGTAAACCTCCTAATTAAGGGTCTGCAGAGTTTATCCCCTACGATACGCGTTCCCAGATCGCGAGTGGGAGTCTAGGTCGGATAAAACGCCGCGCTTTCCGATGCACCCCCTATAACCTGCGGTTTGCTTTCCTAGCTCGGCGTGCAAACGTGGGTAGTAGGCCCCTAAACGGCGCTAGTTCTCCCACAAAACAGGCGCCGGTGTGAGCAGAAAAGGGCCTGCAAATTGGGGGAAAGGAGTGCTATAGCAAGTAAAAGACGCCCTGGGACGTTAAACTACATGTAATAACACACGCCCTCTCCGCCAAGCGCGGGCCGGGCGTGAGCAAGAATTCACCGAATAAGGAAGGAAATGCATAGTGGCTGACGCTGCAGTCAAGCTCGGAATCAAGGAAGGGCAAATCGCTCTAGAGCTTGGTTGGGACGAGGATTGTGACACCACAATCTCTGAATCTATCGAAGCCGTACTCGGTGAGGATTTCCTCGAAGAGGAAAATGATGAGCTGTGCGATGTAGTCCTTCTTTGGTGGCGCGAGGAAGACGGCGACCTCGTGGACGGCTTGGTGGATGCCATCCGCCCGCTCGCGGATAACGGTTCCGTATGGTTGCTGACCCCAGGCGCTGGCAAGCCTGGCACTATTGAGCCTGGTCTCATTTCTGAATCGGCACAGCTCGCCGGCTTGGTGCAGACCAAAGCTGAGCGCTTGGGCGAGTGGCAAGGTTCCTGCCTGGTACCGCGCGGTTACACCAAAAAATAGCTTTCACCAGCTGATTTGTGTAGCTTCACAATCCTGCGCTACTGTACATAACAGCGCAAGGGCGCATGCGGCTTTAGCTCAGCTGGAAGAGCAATTGGTTTACACCCAATAGGTCGGGGGTTCGATCCCCTCAGGCCGCACCAAATTAGACCCCGCTTTTCGAGAAATCGAAGAGGGGGTCTTTAATATTTTTACTACAACCATGCGGCATCCGGCCTAAATGACATTTTGTGTTGGTGGGGTGTGTGGTTTAGAGCATGTGACCTTTGTATATTCCCATAGAGTGGTTGTAGCTAGAGTCGATGCCGCTGTTGAAACATGCTGGTCGGTCGTCTCCATGGCCGTTGGTGGCTTGTGCTGCTTGGTGTGTCCACTTTCCGGGGTCAGGACCGTATGATCGCGTTTAGGAAATAATTACTGTTTCACAGGATAATAAGGCGGTGAAACGGAAACGTGGCGGAAAGTATAGCTTTTGTTACTGATGCTCGGCTGGCTAGAGTAATTAAGATTCTCGATACAGCTGGAGAGTGCCTTAACCTAAAATCTGATGATGATTCCCAGGAAACTTACAGATTTAACACTCCTAGTGGTGCTTATGTAACTGCGTTTTGGGATTTGAAACCAGATATCGACGAATATGAAACGGTTGTCGATGTTTATGAACAAACTGATACTGGAGCGGCTGCGCGACTTTTTGAAGTAGTTGCTAGCTCCATAGAACAAAGAATTGTTTTGTTTGGTCCCGATTCTGATGAAGTAGTTGCCGAGTCAAATGTCTACTAACGGAAGGTCCCTGCTCGGCTTATCTCCTTATGCAGGTTGGGAACCTACACACAAACCATTAGACACTCTCAAACTCGGGGCACTTTAATTTTGGTATGGAATGGTTGGCCATCGCGCTGGGTATTCTTTCCACTTCATTGCTCACGGCAGGCCTAGCTGCGGTGATCGGTACCGCAGGTGTGGGAATTGGCGCGGTGTTTACTATCTTCCTTGGCAACCCACTCTCGGGCCTAGCCACCGGACCATGGTTGCTCCCTGCTGGCTGGGCTACATTGGGGCAGCGGATGCCCATTGGCGCAACGGGGTACCTCGTTCGTTCCTTGTCCTATTTTGATGGTCAAGGCGCAGGACACGCGTGGTGGGTATTCGCGGCCTAGATAACAGCGGGCTTCGCATTACTCATGTGGGACCGGTCTGCCAGCACTACAAAATCGAAAGCAGGTCAGGAGGGCTAGGAAAGTTAGTAGCGCTCGCGGCGGCGCTTTTTCAGCTTGGCATAGTGATCCGGCTTGGAATCGCCGTAGCGGGAGCGGTTGCGCAGCGCGGCGGCGTGAGATGCGGTATCGGCTTCGGCAGCGGCGGTGGTAGCAGCCTCGGTTCCAGGCTCGCCGTGGGCGGAGAGGCTGGAGGCGGGGGCATCGGCAAGCGATTCTGCATCCGCATTGAGGGCCTGCATGGCGGCTTCTTCTTCGCGCAGGCGGCGGCGCTCGCGGATCTCGGACCAAATAAAGTATCCCAAACCCAGTGGGGCCATGATGCCAAAGGCAATCCACTGGTAGCCGTAGGAAAGGTGGTTGCCGCGATCGAGTTGTGGGACGGGCATGGCGTTGAGCACGCCCGGCTGATCCTCGGAGAGCTGGATGTAATCTTGGCCTAAGTCGGCACCGATAAGCGATCCCACCTGCTCGGTGTGGATGGAGTAAACCTGCTGGTAGCCCTCCTGCGTGATGGGGGCGGTTTTGTGCTCGGCCTCATTTGAGCGCACCATGCCGGTAATCGTTAACTCTTCGGAGGGGGCGGGCGGAATATCCGGCACCGCATTGCCCTCCTCGGCGCTGACCCAACCGCGGTTAATCAGCATAGTCAGGCCCGCATCGGTGCGGAAAGGCACCAAGGACTGATAGGACGGGCCGGAACCGGCGGGGCGCAGGCGAAGCAGCACCTCATCTTCGGGCAAGTAGTGCCCCTTGAGCGTGGTGCGGGACCATTCGTCACCGGAAATGGCGCCGCTATCGTCCACGACTTGGTCAATCGGCTGAGGATCGGCCTCGTAGGCGTGGGTGATGTTTTCATTGCGTTCCACAATGTCATCGTCCTTTCCCAGTTGCCACGGGGCAAGGACACTAAAGGCTAGGTAGGAAAATGCCACCACGAAAAGCAGCATGAGTACCCAGCCAGGCTTGAGGAACGTCTTTAGCATGCCCCCAAGTCTAGTCGTGGTTCTCGCGAATCCAATCCAGCAGGCCGGGTACCGCGGCTTCGATATTCTTGCGCGCGGTTTCGAAGTCTTCGTCGGTGCCGTAGTAGGGGTCGGCGACCTCGGCGCCTTCCGGGGAATTGGGATCGAAGCTGCGCATCAACCGAACCTTGGCAGGCTCGATACCCAGATCGATGAGCGAATCATAGTGCCCGGAATCCATCGCAATGAATAGGTCGGCGTCCATGTGTTCTTCGCCCAATTTGGACGCGCGGTGAGAGGCCCCATCGTGTCCGGCGCGGCGCAGTTCTGCCACTGCCCGCTCATCCGCGCCTTGCCCCACGTGCCAGCCGCCGAGCCCGCAGGAATCCACCGTGGCGAGGAGATCGAGCATGTCATCTTCCATTTCATCGCGAACGATGATTTCGGCCATGGGCGAGCGGCAAATATTGCCGGTGCACACAAAGACGAGGTAGAGACCTGAGTGAGAAGAAGATTCAGTCATGCGAAAACCCTTTGCGCAGATAGTACTGTAGTGCGGGAGACAGGATATAGCACTAGCGTAATTTACAAGAATCGAGCATAAAGGAGTATCCCCATGTCTGCTGTGCGAGTGGGCGATGTGCGCCGCGTTTTGGACCAGGCCTATCCTCCCCATTTGGCCGAAAAGTGGGATGCCGTAGGCCTTATTTGCGGCGATCCCGCAGACGAGGTGCGCACCGTCGCCTTTGCTTTGGACTGCACCCAAGAGGTTGCGGACCGCGCGGTTGAGCTCGGCGCGGATATGTTGGTAGTCCACCACCCACTGCTACTGCGCGGCGTGGAATCCGTGGCGGCCGACACGCCCAAGGGCAAGGTCGTACACACCCTGATTAAAAATGGCGTGGCGCTTTTTGCCGCCCACACCAACGCCGATAAGGCCCGGCCCGGGGTTAACGATAAGCTCGCGGAGCTCGTGGGCATTAATCCGGGGCGGCCCATCGTGCCGGAGGCCCCAGAGACCATCGATAAGTGGGGAGTGCATATTCCTACCGGCAGTGCGGAGCAGGTAAAGCAGGCGCTTTTCGATGTCGGCGCAGGTCACATCGGCGCCTATTCTCACTGCTCCTTCGATATCGCGGGCGCAGGCCAATTCCAGCCGGAGGAGGGCGCGGACCCGGTAGAAGGGGACATCGGCAAGCTGCACCGCGGCGAAGAGATAAGGGTGGAGTTTGTGGCTCCCGCCTCGCTGCGGGCCGCGCTGAGTGCGGCGCTGCACGAGGCGCACCCATATGAGGTGCCCGCCTATGACATCGTGGAAACGGCCGGAAGCGGCGACCTTGATACCGCCCTGGGCCTGGGGCGCGTGGGCGAGCTGCCCCGCGAGATGACCCTGCGGGAGTTTACGCAGCAGGTGGCCAACGCCCTGCCCGAAACCGCGTGGGGCATCCGAGCCGCGGGCGACCCGGAGCAGACCGTGCGCACCGTGGCGGTTTCGTCCGGCGCCGGGGATTCTTTCCTTGCGGCTGCGGCGAAGCTGGGCGTCGATGTCTATGTCACCTCCGATCTGCGCCACCACCCGGTGGACGAACATTTGCGCGCCGGGGGACCAGCCGTCATCGATACAGCCCACTGGGCCAGCGAATTTCCCTGGACGGCGCAAGCAAGCGATATCGTAGAAGCAGCATTAGAACTAGATACGGAAATTATTAGCCTGCGTACTGATCCGTGGACTATCTCCGCGCACCCAAAGGAGTCATAAGTGAAACTATCGCAAGAACTACAGCCGGTACTGCTGGAATTGGCCAACCTGGAACGCTCGCAAGGCATTGGCGGGGAAAAAGAGCTGCCAGAAAAGGTCGAGTATGACAAGGCGCAGCAGGAACACAAGCGCTTGCTCGATGCCTCCGGCTCCGCGCAGATGGCAGTCGATGACATGGAAAATGAAATCCTGCGCATCCAGGCCGATGAGCGCAAGCTGCGCAGGCGCGAACGCGATGACAAGGGCCAGCTCGGTGCCGAATTGGATACCGAAAAGCGCAAGGACATCGAGCACGATCTCTACGCCACCAAGTCCCGCATCGCGGATCTGATGAGTGAGCTGCAAGAAGCCCACAACGAGATCCACGCGCTGCGCTCCAACTTGGACGTCCACGGCGCGCGCGTCTCGGATTCCGAGCGCAAGCTGGACATGCTGCGCCGCGCCGCCGACGCCGCGCAGGAGGCCGCGGATAACCAGCCCGACCCCGCCGTGCGCATTGCGGATTTGCGCGAACAGCTGCCCTCCGATGTCCTCGAGGAATACGACGCGCAGCGGCAAGAAAACGGCGTTGGCGCCGCGCAGTTTAAGGCCAACCGGGCCTGCGGTGGCTGCTTCATCGTCTTGCCGCCCGCCGATAAAAACGCCGTGCGCAATGCGCCTGCCGATGAGCTGCCACAGTGCAGCGACTGCGGTTCCTACCTGGTGCGCCTGGCATCATGAAGGTCATCATCTACGCCGATGGCGGCTCGCGCGGCAATCCTGGAGTAGCCGGTTCAGGCACCGTCGTTTATGCCGCGGATGGCGCAACCACCCTGCGTGAAATCGTCTATGTGGTAGGTGCCAAGGCCACCAATAACGTGGCCGAATACCACGGCTTATTGCGCGGGCTCGAGGCAGCCTCCGAGCTAGGTGCCAGCGAGGTGGAGTTCTATATGGATTCCAAGCTCGTCGTGGAACAGATCAACGGGCGCTGGAAAATCAAGCACCCCGATATGCAAAAGCTGGCCCTTAAGGCCCGCACGCATATCGACGGGTTTTCTTCCTTCAGCATGAACTGGGTCCCGCGCGCAAAAAACAAGGTGGCGGATGCGCTATCCAATGATGCGATGGACGCGGCCGCGGCGGGGCATAAGGTGGGCATTGTCAAGAGCGATGCCGATGAGCCTGCCGCCGAGCCTTCGTCCGCAGCCGCGCCGGGTGACTCAACGCCTGCCGAGGGCGAGAAAGAGTGGGATACCTCCGCGCCGCACCCTTCCGACTGGCTAGGCGAGCGCGGCGATAAGACCCGTTTCATTCTGCTGCGCCATGGGCAAACCGAAATGTCTGCCGCCAAGCAATACTCAGGGCGCGCCAATCCGGAGCTTACTGAACTGGGTAAAAAGCAGGCGCTCGCCGCCGCACAGACCCTTGCCGGTACCACCATCGACGCCATCGTGTGCTCGCCGCTGAAGCGCTGCCAGGAAACGGCGGCCGCCGTCGCGCATGGCCGCGATATCGACGTGGTGACCGAAGAGGGCCTGAGCGAGGTGGACTTTGGCGAGTGGGAAGGAAAAACCGCAGCCGAAGCGCACCAGCGCGACCCGGAGATACACGAGCAATGGCTGCACGATGCCGCCACACCGTGCCCCGGCGGGGAATCGCTGCAGGCTGTTAACCGTCGCGTGCGCGCAGCCCGCAAGGAATTGCAGCGGCGCTATAGCGGCAAGACGGTGCTGATTGTCAGCCACGTCAACCCCATAAAATCCTTCCTCTGCCAAGCCTTGAACGCGGGCCCGGCCACCTTCCAACACCTGTTTTTGGATCTGGCTGCGCTATCAGATGTCGAGTTCTGGGACGGTGGCTCTATGGTGCATGGATTCAACGATGTGGGACACCTGGAGGGGCTGCGCTAGACTAAGGAGCGCGAATGAGCCGGCCGGGCGATCGCGTCGCCGCAAACGGGCAGCGTTGGTGCTGCTACGTGGGCGCCGAGGAAAGTCCGGACTCCACAGAGCACGGTGGTTGCTAACGGCAACCCGGGGTGACCCGCGGGCAAGTGCAACAGAAAGTAGACCGCCTTGTGGCTCCACTTGCGCTTCCACCCAAGTTGGGACCACAAGGTAAGGGTGAAACGGTGCGTTAAGAGCGCACCAGCACCGTCAGCGATGGCGGTGGCTGGGTAAACCCCGCCGGGAGCAAGGCATCACGGCCCTGCCACGTCGCAGGGCCCGATCAGGCGTTTTAAGGCTGCTCGCCCGAGCCTGAAGGTAGCTGCTGGAACCAACTGGCAACGGTTGGTCTAGATGGATGTTCGCCGCGCGGCGTTCCGCTTGTTGGGGCGCCGTGGTTAGACAGAATCCGGCTTATAGGCCGGCTCATTCGCCCTTAACCTTCTACCTTGGCTGGCTCGCCAGCGGCCAGTTTGACCACCAGGAACCCATCGTCTGCTAGGTCTGCCGCGAAGTTTTCTGCGCGGTTGCTGGGGACATAAGCAATGACGGCGCTAGATAGTCCCGCGTGCGCCGAGCGCGCGGCCACCGCGCCGCGGACCGTGACGAGCTCCGCGAGCTTTTCTGCGGAATCGAAGCCATAAATATTGGTCAGCGAGGCCTGTGATTGCAAGACAATGGGGAAAAGCTCGTTGCGGCGGTGTGAGCGCAGGTAGCGCACAAAGTGCTCCACACGGGTGGTTTCTTCCTCATAAAATGCCATCCACGCGGTAGCCGCATTGATGCTGGGGCGACCGTCCTCGCCGTAGACCTTGTGTACGGCTTTGAGCCACTCCACCACTCGCTGCTGTGCATCAGGCAATAAACGCAGCGACTCCGTGCCGAAGGAATGGCAAGCATCATCAATAAACTGCTGGCGTTGGCGGATGTCACTAATTGCCTGTTCCTGTTCGTGCGCAACGTCCCCGGGCACCGCCACGGCAAAGGCCACCACGTCCTGGCCCACCACCTGTGGCGCATGGGTGACCGAACCATCGGCATAGTCGATGATGCACACGCCGTCACCACTGCTGCGCAGCGCGGCCGTGTGGCGCGCGCGAAGGGCAGGCTTATGAGCAAAGGTGGTCACCCCTTGGGTGCAGACATCCGCAACGCGCACGCGCAACGGCGCGTCGAGGTTATCGGTTGGGCCCATTAAGGCAAGCGCAACGGCAACATCCGCCGCCGATGCGGCGCCTAAGCCGATATCGGCAGGGATATCGCTGACGATGGTGATATCCGCCCCAGCCGTTTCCCGGGATAGTAACTGGCGGTTGACCATGGTGTGCACGATGCCGCCGATGCGCGAGGCAAGCCCTCCTTCTGGTGCGGGCGGGATGACCGGTTGGCCCTCAGAGTCCGTCGTGGGTTGTTGGGCCGCAGCGAGCGCAGCCACCTCCTGCAGGCTAATGGAATCGTGCGTAGGCTCCCCGCTAGCCGGTATGTAGTGGACCGAAACGATGCCATCCGTGCGCGAACTGACGGCCGCTGCTGCGCGGAGATCCGACAAGCTTGCGGCGACGATGCCCCCATAGTGATCGATATGCTCGCCAATAAGTGGCCAGGTCGCGGGCGCGCTGGCGACATGGGTGGGCTCCGTTCCCACGATAGAGGCGTGTTGTTGTGCAACGCGCTCAGCAATAGGGGACTTAGGCGTCGACCACAGTGGCATGAAGGCAAAAGCTCCTTTTCCAATTCGGCGGATAAAAATCACGCGGCTACGTGGCGCGGGCTAGCGCCATGGACAAAGTAGCCGATAAAGCGGCTCCCTCGCTCCGCGTGAGAGAGCAGGGGAGGCATCAAAAGAAATACTGCCCTCATATTCTAGCGGGCGTGTGTTTTCGTGCATGGGTAGTGTGGGCACCAACCACAAACAGGCGGCGCACACGTGCTGCCCAGAGTATATAGACGAAAGGGACTACCGTGGCGACCACAGCAGATGAGAAATGGTATTACGACCCCTCCACCAAAGAAGTCAGCAAAGGAAAAGTATCCGGCTGGGAAAACCGCATGGGCCCCTACGACACCCGCGAAGAGGCCGAGCACGCCATAGAAATCGCGCGCGCTCGCACCAAGGCAGCCGATGCCGCAGATAAAGAAGATGATGGCTGGGACTAGTTTAATTCCCAACCATCACCTGACAGCGATTAATGCAGCCTAACGCGCCACAACTGGTGCCACGGCCCGCTACTTCTTCAGCTTTTTGCGCAGCGGCTTAAACGCGGCCTTGATGTCCTTGAAAGACTCGTTGTAATCATCCAAAGCAGAAAGGCCGATGGCGCGTTCGCGCTGGTACAGCAGGCCGTAACCAAAGGTATCTTCCCCGCGGCGGTGCGCGTTCTGGGATAGCTCGAGCAATTTATCCCGCGAGGTAACCGAGTCTTGGAAATCCCCCAAGACCGATTGCATCTTTTTGCAGGCCTTGTACAGACGCTTGGTCTTTAACTTCGTTGCGGAACCGGCTGCCTCTGCTGCGTAACGCAGTTTCTTGGCCGCCTTGCGCATATCGTGGAAATAATCCTCGCGCTCGTGCAGCGAAAGCTCCGCGTTATCCCAGTTGTCTACTGCCTTCTTATGGCGCTTGACCAACTTTTTGTAGGCCTTTTCCAAGTGGCGTGCCATCACGGCATCGACGTCCTCGGCCTCCGCATCGCCGGTGTTGGACGACTTTTCCGTCTTCTTTTCAGCGGCCGATTCTTCCTCTGCGGGGTGCGTTTCCGCGGATTCTTCGGCTGAATTATCGGTTGCATCTCCGGGCGCTTTCTCAGTCGCGTCCACGGCAGCGGAATCGTCATCACCGTCGGCATCTTCTGCGGATTGAGAACCGGCAGTAGGGGGATCTGCCAATAGGCGGTCGAGGGACTCGAGCAATTCGAGGTATTCCTCAGAATTTAGTGCGGCGATAACCCTGCGGTGCGCCCGCCGGTAGGCCGTTCCCATATCGCGGGAGATGTGTTCGCGGGTGGCGGCATCCAAGGTATCGGAGTCCTCGGACTCCAAGAGCTCTTGCCAGCGCTCTTCCACGACCTCTGCATCGCGGGCTACGCCCAAAATGCCGGCGAGTTCTTTGAGGTCGGCTTCGATCTTCTCAATCTGTGGGCCGACGACAATGCCGTGAAAAGTCTGCAGGTGGCTGCGCAGCTCGCGGGTGGCCACGCGCATCTGGTGCACCGAGTCCCACTCATCGCGGCGAACGCGCGGATCGTAATCAATGAGCTTGTCCCGGTTGGCTTGCAGCGCTGTAATAACTGCGGCTGCCGGGGAATCCTCGTCAACATCCGGGGTTACGAGTGCTGGCGGTAGGGGAGCATTGTTGTAGGAATCTCCCAGGGCTGACTTCAACTTAGACGGGGAGGAGGAAACGCGAGCCCCAGCGCCGATGAGAAGGGAAGTGGCGCGGCGAATGAAGTGGCTTCCCGCTTCGGTGCCTGGAAGCTCACCGGCAAGCTCCACTTCCCATTCGCGCCAGGATTGCTGCTGCCCGCCGGGCAGGAAGGAAAAGGCGGTGACGTGGTCATCGCAAAATTCCGCGACAGGATTATTGTGCTCATCCGCAAGCAGCATCTCGGTGCGGTTATTATCCACCTGCGCGATGGGGTTTAACTCGTTGTGGCGAACGATGGAACGCACCTGCCGTACCAGCTCTTGGGGTACCTCGTACTTGCCGTCTACCGGTTCTCCCAGCTCGGCATGGATCTCGGTCCGGCCACCCTCGCTGGGGATCTTGATGTGCCAGCCATCGTCATTGCCGCCGGTGCGGCGGCGCAAGGTGATTTTGGCGTGCGTTAGGCGCAAATCTTCTGTGTCGTAATAGATGGCGGATAGAGCGTGGTGGCGCGTTTCTGCAATATGGTCAACGGATTCGAGTCGAGTGAGTTCAGGCAGTTGAGTCGATTCTGCTACGGCGAATTTCGCTTCTACTTCCAGGAAAGTCTGTGTTGACATTCACATACCCTTAAGCTTTTACAACAATTAATTTCACCTGTGATCCTACCCGTGACGCGCAGCGACCGCCTGAAAAATTTCGCAGCGTTTGCTGTGCGCACAGGTAGAAATGCGCAGCCGGCACCATGGGCTGAAAGCGGGTAGAAGAAGCCGCGGGGTGAGGGGGCCGCCGGTATTAAGAATCGATGCCCGCGGCAGGCCCGCCCAAGTGAGACTTTTCCGCGGCCGTGATGCCATCAGTGATGCCGTGCAAGCTATTCATGGATAGCGAGGAGGTAGTCAGGTTGGGAAATAAGCGGTTTCGGGTTTCCGCGGCATGATCGGTGCGCGCTTGGAGCGCAGGCAGCGTCTGAGTGGCGATGAGCTCTGCGTGGTGACTGCAATAGGGAGATTCATCGAGTTTTTCTTCGATGCCGTCTTCATTGGCCAGCTGCAGCAGTTCCCCAATACGGGCGGCATAGGAAAGGCGGAAGCTGCGGCGATAGGCCGCGGTGGTCTGTGTCGCCCTTGCAAACTCGGCCCCTTCACTATTGCGCATGTACCAATCGCATTGGCGGTTCAGGGAGGAGAAAAGGTCGGCGCAGTGCGCGGCGTCTTCGGGCGCGCCGATGATGCAGGCAAGGCCCTTTTCGTGGATGAGGAGGGTGGTGCACCCATTGGCATTGGCGATGGTGCCCAACAAGGTGACCTGGTGTTTGATATATGGCGGGTGAACATGCACGCGGTGGGAAATGAGACGCGGTTGGTCAACGGTTAAGAGATCTTCGATGCGGTATTTCTGCTGCAGCGACTGTGCCTTGGAAATGAGTACCTCTGCCTCTTCTGCAAAGGAAGTGGATTCTGCCTTGCGCAATAGCCCCAAGACCTTGTGGCGGATTTTGTCCTGCTTATCGCTAGAGTCACCAGCCTGGCTCAACTCGCCGCCTGCTAAAAGTTCGGTATCGCGCAAACGTGGCAGGTGCACCAGCTCTTTCATGATGGCGCGCATTTTATCGCGGGGAATGAAGTTTTCTTGCGGGGTTTCTAATTGCAACCACGCTTTGCGCAGCACGGGTGAGGTGATGCGGGCAGGTACGTGCGGGCTAGCGCGGTAGATGAGGGGATAAGAATAAGAACCAAGGATGTGGCGTAAATCGTCAGGGGACCACCCGTATTGGGCGGCGGTCACTACGGCATCGATAACGCTGGCAGAAAGTTCATCAACGTGGGAGGTCATACTTGTTTCTTCCTTTAGAAAGCTTGTACAGGTGTTCGCTTGCCCCACTAGCAAATCACGTGCGCGAAGCCGTACCTGCTGCATTAACCCCCGCTAGCTACCCCCTGAATACTCTGGCGACCTGCGAATCTGACCATGTGGAAATTGACTAATGAACTGCACACTGCCTAGCGGTGAGCCGGTAAGGTTTAGGGCATGAATAGCCAACACGAATTCGTCTTACGCACCGTTGAGGAACGCGATATCCGCTTTATCCGCTTGTGGTTTACGGATATCATGGGCGCCCTCAAATCCGTAGTGATGAGCCCCTCCGAACTCGAATCCGCCTTTGAGGAGGGGATTGGCTTTGATGGCTCTTCGGTAGAAGGGTTTTCCCGCATCTCTGAATCGGACACCATTGCGCTGCCGGATCCCTCCACCTTCCAAATTTTGCCCTTTGATGACAACGAGCCGGACCTGCAAACGGCGCGCATGTTCTGCGATATTGCGCAGCCGGATGGCCAGCCTTCCGTGGTGGATCCGCGCCATATCCTGCGCCGCCAGGTTACCGAGGCGGCCAATGATGGATTTACCTGTATGGCTTCGCCAGAAATTGAGTTCTATTTGCTGGAACACAGCAAGGAACTGACAGACCTGGTCCCCACCGATAATGGCGGGTATTTCGACCAAGCGACGCACGATACCGCGCCGCTATTTCGCCGCCGCGCCATGCTGGCGCTGGAATCGCTCGGCATCGCCACCGAATTTAGCCACCACGAAACCGCGCCGGGCCAGCAGGAAATCGATCTCCGCCACGCCGATGTGCTGACCATGGCGGATAATATTATGACCTTCCGGCGCGTTATTAAGCAGGTAGCCACGGATTCAAATGTGCGCGCTACGTTCATGCCCAAGCCTTTTGAGGATCTCCCGGGCTCCGGAATGCATACGCACTTTAGCCTTTTTGAAGGCCAGTCCAATGCCTTCCACGATCCGGATGATGAATTTTCGCTCTCACACACCGCCAAGCAGTTCATCGCCGGAATTTTGGAGCACTCCACGGAGATGAGCCCCATTATCAATCAGTGGCCCAACTCCTATAAGAGGCTGATGTTTGGCAATGAAGCGCCGGGTTCGGCTACGTGGGGCGTGCAGAACCGTTCTGCCCTGGTGCGCGTGCCGACGTACCGCCTGACCAAGGAGGAATCGCGCCGGGTGGAAATCCGGTCCATCGATGCCTCTATGAACCCATACTTGGGCTATGCGGTGATCCTCGCCGCTGGGCTGCGAGGCATCCGGGAAGGCTACGAATTAGACGAGCCTGCGGAAGACGATGTCCACCAGCTCACCCACCGGGAACGCCGCGCCATGGGGTATAAGGATCTTCCCTCCAGCATGGATCAGGCTCTGCGCGAGTTTGAAAAGTCCGAATTTATGGCGGAGGTCTTGGGCGAGCACGTCTTCGAGTTCTTTTTGCGCGCCAAATGGGAAGAATGGCGCGATTACCAGCGCCAAATTACGACAGTCGAGCTGCGCAACAACCTGAACTTCTAGGAGAATAATGCGTCCTGCCACGGTGCCGTCGCCGGCGTCGCTGGGCCTTAGCCGGTCCCATGCCGCACAAGACTTAGAACAACTGGGATGGAATAACCCGGAGTCCGTTGACATCTTATGGACGCTGGCTGCGGTCGGTGATCCAGATTTAGCGCTTAATAACCTCGTGCGCATTTACGAGCAGGCCCCGGAGCTCGATGCGGAAATCCGCAGCAATGAGCAAGTGAGGGTGCGCCTTCTTGCGCTCTTGGGTGCGTCGACGGCGTTTGGGGATCACCTCGCTGCCCACCCGGAGCTGTGGGAAGAGCTGAAAAAGCCCCTGCCGGAGCCAGAAGAGATGCTCACCAGCCTGCTTGAAACGGTCGGCGCGCAGCCGGCAACGTTTGCGGCAGAGCTCGATGCTCCCGATCCCGCGAGGGAGGATCTCAGCGCGCCGGGTACATACCGCGCGAGCGAAGGTGAGCATAAAAAGGAGATGCGGACCCAGTACCGCACGCTGATGATGCGGCTTGCCGCGCACGATGTGGCGGGTACCTTCCACTCCCGCAAGGGGCAATCCCGCCCGCAGCCGGAGGTAAGCTTCCGACAGGTCACCACGCTGACGACTGCGCTTGCCGATGCCGCCCTTACCGCCTCCCTTGCCGTTGCGGTACGCAAGATCTACGGCGATGATCCGCTCGATGCGCAGCTTGCCGTCATGGCGATGGGCAAGTGCGGTGCCGGCGAACTCAATTACATTTCCGATGTGGACGTCATCTTCGTCGGCAGCGAGGCAACGCCCAAGGCCACCAGGCTAGCCGCGGAGTTTAACCGGATTGGCTCGACGACATTTTTTGATGTCGATGCGAACCTGCGGCCGGAGGGTAAGTCTGGGGCGTTGGTGCGCACGCTGGATTCGCACGTGACCTACTACCGCCGGTGGGCAGAGACCTGGGAATTCCAGGCGCTGCTCAAGGCGCGGGCGATGACCGGCTACCTGCCGTTGGGGGAGGATTACCTGGAGCAAATCCGGCCGATGGTCTGGACGGCTTCGCAGCGCGATTCCTTCGTGGAAGACGTCCAAGCCATGCGCCGACGCGTATTAGATAATGTGCCGGATGAGCTCAAACATCGCGAGCTCAAGTTGGGCGTCGGCGGGCTGCGCGATATTGAATTCGCGGTGCAATTGCTGCAATTGGTGCACGGTCGCTCCGATGAATCCCTGCGTGCGCTTTCGACAGTGGATGCCCTCGACGCGCTTATCTCCGCAGGTTACGTGGGCCGCGAAGATGGCACGCAGCTCATTGAGGCCTATGAATTCTTGCGCCTTTTAGAACACCGCCTGCAATTGGAGCGCTTCCGCCGCACGCACACGCTGCCGGCAGACGATGATGAAGCGGGCCTGAACTGGCTCGCGGTGATTTCGGGGTTCTCCCCGCAGGGCACAAAGTCTGCGGTGCAGGGCATGTTGGCGCATTTGCGCCGCATCAGGATGCGCATTTCTGAGTTGCACTCGCGCCTGTTTTATCGCCCGCTGCTTAATTCCGTGGTGACCATGTCCGCCGATGAGCTGAAACTTTCGCCCGAGGCGGCAAAGCTGCAGCTGGCGGCATTGGGCTATAGCTCACCGGTGCGCGCCTTCGAGCACCTGACCTCCCTGGCATCCGGTACGTCCCGCAAGGCACGCATTCAAGCAATTTTGCTGCCGACCTTGATGGAGTGGCTAGCAGACACCGCGGATCCGGATATGGGGTTGCTCAATTACCGCAAGCTATCTGAGGCCGCCCGCGATAAGTCGTGGTTCCTGCGCATCCTGCGGGATGAGGGGATCGTCGGCCAGCGCTTGATGCATATTCTAGGAACCTCGCCGTTTACCGCGGACCTTATTATCAGTGCCCCGGATTCGGTAAAACAGCTTTCCGATGGCGCGACCGGCCCCAAGTTGCTCGAAACTAAGCCGGAGCAGGTGTCCAAGGCGCTGGTTAATTCCAGCAAGCGCCATGCGCACCCGGATAAGGCGGTGGCGGTCGCGCGCTCGCTACGCAGGGTGGAGCTGGCGCGCATTGCCAGTGGCGATCTCCTAGGAATCATCCCTGTTGAGCAGGTGTGCCAAGAACTGTCGACCATCTGGAACGCGGTCTTGGAAGCCGCCCTGCGCGCTGAGGTGCGGGCTTGGCGGATGGACCACGAGGATGCGGAACCGCCGGCGCGCATTGCGGTTATTGGTATGGGTCGGCTCGGTGGCCGTGAGCTTGGGTTCGGCTCCGATGCAGATGTTCTTTTTGTGGCAGAGCCTGAGGCTGCAGACGATGAAGGCGAGGCTATGCGGTGGGCCATTGGGGTCGTCGATAAGCTGCGCCGTCGACTTGCCAAGCCCTCTGGGGATCCGCCTTTGGACGTTGACTTGGGCCTGCGCCCAGAGGGGCGTTCGGGTGCTGTGGTGCGCAGCATTGCCTCCTACAAGCGCTATTACCGCGAGTGGGGCGAGGCCTGGGAAATGCAGGCGCTGCTGCGCGCGGCCTTCATCGCCGGAGACGAGGAAGTGGGCCAGCGCTTTATGGAGATGATCGATGAATACCGTTACCCGGATAGCGGTGCAAGCCAGTCCACCATTCGCGCCATCCGGCGCATGAAGGCTCGGGTGGATAATGAGCGCCTGCCGCGTGGGGCCGACCGCACCACCCACACGAAGCTGGGGCGCGGGGCCCTGACCGATATTGAGTGGACGGTGCAGCTGCTGATTATGATGCACGGGCACGAATATCCCGAGCTGCGGCAACCAGGAACCTTACCGGTGCTGGAGGCGCTGGAAGAAAGCGGTATCTTAAGCGCCGATCAAACTAGTGACCTGCGGGATGCGTGGTTGATGGCAACGGATGCCCGCAACGCGTTGGTGCTGGTGCGCGGCAAGCGTGTGGATCAATTGCCTGGGCCGGGCCAGCAATTGGCTCAAGTAGCCGGCGCGGCCGGCTGGACGCCGGAGGATAACCAGGATTTCCTAGATACCTACCTGAAACTGACCCGGCACGCACGCAAGGTGGTCGATGAAGTCTTTTGGGGAGAGGAGGAATCCTTCGAGCATTCTTAAAGTTGCCGCATAACTTGGTCTATACAGCGCTAATTCCCTTAACTTTTGAAGTATCGCGCCCTAGAGTAGGAATAAGTTAGAGAAAGGATCTTTGGTTATGTCATTTCAGCTGCAGCTCGATGTGGACTCCGCCACGGTTGGAGAATTGGCCGCATTGCTTTCTGCCGCTCGCGCGGCAGGAGTCCGTGATGATGACGCCCTAGAATTAGATGGCACCACCTTGACCATTGAGGTCTCGGCCCCACAAACAGGCGCATCCCGCGGCGGGCAGAGTCTCGACGCGCCGCATCACCAAGACGACCTTGGCCGCGAGGGCGGTGCGGACTCCCGCTCGCGCGGGCGCGGCGACCGCATTGGGGAGGCCACGATCCGCTCGCTCATTGATATTTTGAATGAACGCGGCAATGGTAATTCCTCGCGCGGCAATGGTTATGGCTTCTTCGGAGGAAACTCGGATTACCATGGCTAAATCTTCGGGAGCCCACCGCAGGAAGCTTATCTACCTCTGGGGCTGTATCGCCGTGGCGGCGATTATCGCCGTCGTCGTTGGCACGTGGGCAACCAGTCGCCATCACCCGCCTAAAGGGACGATGACCGTGGGAGATGCCGTAGCCGGGGGAGTGGTGCAAGAAGAAGCGCCCGCCCAGGTGAATGGTGCGGTAGGAAGCGATGCGTCTTCAGAGGCCAATCGCGTGATGTCGCTGGCAAAGGCGTTGGGGATTCCCCTGGAATCGGTGCCGCGCGATATTACCCAGAATAAATCCGGAAAGTCAGATGTCCGGCAGTATCTAGAGCGCGAGTTAAAGAGCGCCGTGGCCTCTGGCGAGCTGGATGAAGAAGATGAAAAGGCCATCATCGGCGCCTTTGAAAAAGGCATTGTCATCCCAGCCAGCGATGGCATCGTAGCCGAAAGCGCCCCAGCGAATTAGGCCAGTGCCATGGGCACTGGAATGCCTGCGAATGGTCCCTAAGAAGTTTCAGGAAACCGGCAGACTGACGGCATGGCCTTAACAGCTCGTCTCCCTAGAGTTATCCCATAACGAAACGGTAACGAATAAAGGTGTGCGTTACCGAGGGACTGGAGGAGACGATGACAATCAACAATAAGTTATCTACAACCGCGGCGGTGGCCGCAGCCATAGTCTTTCCTATTAGCGGGGGATTAGGTATTGCCTTTGCGGTAAATGCGGTTCCAGCAGAGACCATTGCCCAAGCAGCAACCGGGGATCCGTTAATCCTGCACCTCAAGTCCGCATTCGAGCTAGCAACCGCAATAGCGCGGCGATAACGTGAAGACCCCGTCCAAGCACCGCCGCTGCTGCTAAAGTACCAAGCATGTTGGTTGATGCCGTCCGCCTGAAATCCATGCCGCGGGATTATCGCCGCAGCCTGCCAGTCTTCGATTACCTGGCAGATTTAAGGCGTTTTTCCTTTACCCGCCCGGTGACGATTTTCGTCGGTGATAACGGTATAGGAAAATCCAGCCTATTGGCCGCCATGGCAACAGATCTTGGGTGCTCTCCCAAGGGTGGCCGAATGGGGGATCCGGAAGCAATCGTGCCGTTAAGCCCGGTGGCCTGCGAGCGCACGGGGCTTATTCAGCGGGCATACTTCCTGCGCGCAGAAACCCACGAATACCTCCTGACGCGCGAGCAATCCCCGGAGGAATCCGGCGGGCGTTCCACCCTGCCTACCCAGGTGGATGTGCAGGCCCGCTCGCACGGCGAATCCGTCTTCGATGTGCTCTATGAGCGCGTCGATGGCGCGGGAGTATATATCTTGGACGAGCCAGAATCGGGCTTATCCGTAGTCCGGCAATTGGCGCTGATCGCTGAAATCGCCCAAGCCGTTGACCGCGGCGCGCAGGTATTTATCGCTACGCATTCACCGATATTACTGGGCTGCCCCAATGCCGATATCGTGGAATTAAATGATACCGGCTTCCAGCGCATTTCCTTTGATGAGGCCGAAGCTGTGGCTGCCACCAGGGAGTTCCTCGCGTATCCAGAAGGAACTATCAAATTTATCTTGGACCCAGAGGCAGAGGAGACTGGCGCGACGGAGATAGCAACAGATGAGGCCGAAAGGCCTCAATAAAGCCGCTAGGTAACTTCCACGATCCGCACCGAAGGCCCCGCATAGCCACCGCGCCGGCGCAGGATGTGGGTGATGACGACGCCGGCCATGCCGCACAGCCATACGGCTAGAACGGCGAGGGCTGCGGAAGTGAAATCGGGCATGGAGTACTTGGGGGCATCGGCAGAGTGATCCAAGACCATGCCGAATAATTGCGCACCCAACATGCCGGAGGTAAACCCGCCCATATTGCCTAAGCCGGTTGCGGTAGCGACGACAGAGCGGTCCATGTTCTCGCGGATGATGTCGAAGCCATAATTCGCCGTCGGCGTGCACAGCGCCAAGATAAAGGAGACCGCAGTGATGGCTGCCAAACCCCCGCCGGTGCCGAAGGCGAAGAATAGTACCCAGGTCAGCACGTGCAGGCTGACGAACCCGAGCGCGACCCACGGGCGGATATTCTGCGCACGGGAGGAAATCCGGCCGTGCAAGGGTCCGACCAGAACCAAAAATACCGCCAAGAGGGTCAGCACGAGGCTGGCCTTGCCCTTGGATAGTTCCATGCCTTGGGTCATCATGGGCATGCCCCACAGCATGACAAAGACAATCAGCGGCAACATCCCGCTGTAGTGAATAAAGTATGCCTGCCAGGCGATGGGCGAGGTAAAGACCGCCTTCAAGCGCGCGCCGATGCTGCTGCCCTGGGAATTGGGTGGTTCCTTCTCCAGCGGAATAACCCCGAGCTTCTCTGGGGAGTCAGCGACCGCGACGGCGGCGGCAATGGCGACGAGGATGCCTACTGCACCCAAGGTTACGAATGCTGCCGTCCATCCCGCCGTTCCGAGCAACCAGAGGAAGGGGACGGCGGAAATGAATTGGCCCATCTGGCCAATCGAGGAGGTCACCTGGGTAAACATCGGCGTGCGGTGTAGAGGGAACCAGTAGGGTAGGATGCGCATTACCGACAGGAAGCCCGTGGCATCGCCGGCGCCGATGAGCACGCGCGCGAAGATGGCTACCCCGTAATTGCTGGTAAAGCCGAGCATGACCTGGCCTACGCCCATAATGACCGCGCCCACCACGAGCAGGATGCGGGGGCCAAATTTATCGATCAGCATGCCGGTGGGGATTTGCGCGATGGCATAGACACCCAATTGCACGGAGGTAAATACCGCGATGCGCCCAGCATCGACGTCGAAGCGCTCGATAGCATCGAGTCCGGCTACGCCGAAGGAAGACCGCCCGGTAATGGCTACGAGGTAGACCGCCATGGCCGCCACCCAAATCATTAACGCCTGGGTTGTGATAACTTCTCTTGGATTTGGCTGCGACATGGCTGATACCTTACACGTTAACTACTAGGATTCATCTTGTGAAGTATATTTCGACCCGTGATACCACCGGCCAGCCCGCATCCTTTACGGATATCCTCTTAGGAGGGCTCGCGCACGATGGTGGCCTATACCTGCCTGAAACCTACCCGCAACTGGACTCCGCCACGCTGGATGCGTGGCGTGAAGTGGCTAAAACCGACGGCTATGCCGCCCTTGCGGCCGAGGTCATCAAGCTGTTCATCGATGATATTCCAGAGGAAGATCTGGATAAAATCACCGCCCGGGCATATACCAGCCCGAAGTTTGCCTCCCCTGAGATCGTCCCCGTCACTGAACTAGGAGATGACCTCTTTATCGGTCACCTTTCTGAGGGGCCCACCGCTGCATTTAAAGACATGGCCATGCAGCTTTTGGGCGAGCTTTTTGAATACGAGCTTGCCCGCCGCGGGGAGACGCTGAATATTTTGGGCGCTACCTCTGGCGATACCGGCTCTTCCGCCGAATACGCCATGCGTGGTCGCGACGGCATCCGCGTTTTCATGTTGACCCCAGCCGGGCGCATGACCGCCTTCCAACAGGCGCAAATGTTTGGCTTGGATGATCCGAATATCTTCAATATCGCCCTCGACGGTGTCTTTGATGATTGCCAGGACGTGGTAAAGGCCGTCTCCAGTGATGCGGAGTTTAAGGCCAACTACCGCATCGGTGCGGTCAACTCCATTAACTGGGCCCGCCTATTGGCCCAGGTGGTTTACTATATTTCCTGCTGGATCAAGGTCACCGATAATAACGAGCAAAAGGTTTCCTTTAGCGTTCCTACCGGTAACTTCGGCGATATTTGCGCCGGGCATATCGCTCGCAGCATGGGCCTTCCCATCGATCGCCTCATCGTGGCGACGAATGAGAATGACGTTTTGGATGAGTTCTTCCGCACCGGAAACTACCGCCCGCGCCCAGCCGCGGAAACCATGGCCACCTCATCGCCGTCGATGGATATTTCCCGCGCCTCCAATTTCGAGCGCTTTGCCTTCGATCTTTTAGGCCGCGATGCTGCCCGCGTTGCGGATCTCTTTGGCACTAAGGTCAAAGAAGGCGGGTTTAACCTTGAAGAAGACCTCATTACGGCCGCGCGTGAAGACTACGGTTTCTTGTCCGGTTCCTCCACCCATGATGACCGCCTTGTCACCATCAAGGACGTGAACGAACGCTATGGTTACCTGGCGGATCCGCACACGGCCGATGGCATCAAGGTCGCGCGTGCGGCCCAAAAAGAGGGCGTGACGACGCCCATCGTCTGCTTAGAGACGGCACTGCCGGTAAAATTCAGCGAAACCATCACCGAGGCCATCGGGAGCGCACCGCAGCCACCCGAGCGTTTTGCTGACATCCTGAGCGCGGAGCGCCACGTGGCGGATCTGCCCAACGATGCTGCAGCGGTCAAGGACTTTATTACCTCGAGCATCAAGAACACGGAGGTGTAGCCACCACATGGCATTAGAAAACTTCGCTGGACCGGAGCACTATACCGAATTCGATCCGGAAAAATTCATCCGCGATTTAAAAGCACAAGCAGAGGCGGATAAGGAAGAACAGGACAAGGACTCTGCAGGTGACGCGGGTACGGATAGCCAGTAGCCTGCTGGCAGCAGCAGGGCTGTTCGCGGTGGCATCGTGTAGCACCGATGCTGCCCAGCAGCCGGATGAAGTGGTTGCGCAATCCACAGACACACCACCGCCGGCACCGCCGAATGAATTTTATGAGCCCGCGGTGGTGCCGGTACCTCCAGGCGCCGCGCTGAATTTAACCACGAGTGACCCGCAGCCGGGCGAGTACTTTAACTTCCAGTCCTGCACCGCGGCGTGGTCTTTCGCGCTTGCCGATGGCCGCACCATCGCCGTGACAGCCTCCCATTGCGGCAAACCTGGCGATAAGGTCTGGGCCGGAACCCAAGAGGGTGACTTTGCCTACCCAGCCGATCCAGTAGGCGAGGTGATCTATTCGGACTTCTTTGCCGAGGAGACCAATCACTTGGACGTTGCCTTCATCGAGCTGTACCGCGACGCGGACTACTTCACCCCAGGCGAGGTAGCCACCACCGTGGCGACGCAGCTAGACAAATTGCCGGATGCGGTGTGCAAGCTAGGCAGTTCCACCATTGTGACCTGTGGGAACCTGAAAAACTCGGTGGATTCCACACAGCTGAACTATCAGGGCCTAGAACACGATTCCAACGCCGCCTTGGCGGAGGTGTGCAGCGCCGTCGGGGATTCCGGCGGGCCTGTCTACGGCGATGTCGATGGCCGGCAGACCATCGTGGGGCTGGTCTCTGGAATTACCGAGCCCTTGGACGAGGGGCATAGCTGTGAAGACACGCAACAAACCATTGACGTGGCCTTTACCACCGCACCGGATATCCAAGCACTGGCGCTGAGGGTCCTCGGCCCCGTGGCATAGCATCGGGCAAGATTGGCTACGCTAGGTAGTATGCCAACGCCTGATTATATTGTGAAGCTGCGCGAATCCATCGGCCACGATCAGATCTTCGTCCCCGAGTGCAGTGCCATCATTCTCCGCGATGTACCAACCGGTGCGGCGCTGTGGGAGGTGCCATCCGTACTGCTGGTAAAGCGCGCCGATAATGCCGTGTGGACTCCTGTGGAAGGGATTTGTGAGCCTGGCGAGGAGATTACGACCACCGCCTTGCGCGAGGTCAAGGAAGAGGTAGGCCTCGATGCCAAGGTGGAAGCGCTCCTCGGCGTTGGCCAATCCGGCCCAGTGACCTATCCCAATGGCGATGAATGCATGTTCATGGGAACTGCGCTGCGCCTGTCTGTTGCCGACGGTGCTGAGCCCGTCATCAGCGATGAAGAAAATACTGAAGCGCAGTGGTTCTCGGTGGCCCACCTTCCGGATAGCTTGTCGCGCCGCCATCGCCTGATGATCGCGGATGCCGTGGCGCATCTCAAGCACCCGCAAGGCTTTTCTCCCCGCATGGGCTGGATGAAGCGCAGCGAGCAGCCCGGGCTCTAGCGCGTCTCCTGCGTGTCAATAAGCAGGTGTCGTAGCTCCTCGGCGCTGCTCGCTACAACCAACTCTTGGGCGATACACTCCTGAGCCTCCGCCGCGTCTTTATCGGATCCGCAGCATATGACCGTGGCATCGATCGTCATCAGCAGCTTGCCGCGGCGCGCCAGCTCAAAAAATAGCTCGCTATCTTTTGGACCCCATTCCCAGGTGGTGCCATAGAAATCCTGGGCGGCATCGCCAAGCCAGGAGGTTTCAAGCGTTAGGCCTGCTCGGTACAAGAAGACCCCGTCGCGCCGCAAGCCGGCGAGCACCTCCCGCACTCCAGCAAGGTCCGCAGCATCCCAGGCGATGAAGGTAATAGGCGAAGAGCTCATGGCCCGATGATAGACGAGGTAAGGACATCCCTTAGTGAGACAGTTCTTTGCGCGTGCGGCCTTCCCAGAGCCAGCCTAAGAACCGCGCTGAGCACAGGCACCAGTGCGCAATAAGGAGCAAGGGAATGCTCAGCGCGACAACGTCAAGCCACTCCGAGCCATTGACCAATGCCGTTTGATGCCCGCCCATGCTCACGGTGCCAGGCGGGAAGGTGCACGCCCACCACGCAGGGGAATAGGGGACCCAGCGGGCTGCTTGCGGATAAAAAGTCACCATCGCATAAAGCGATAGCGGGATGGCAATAGCTAGGGCAATAAGCCCGTAGTACACGGAGACACTGCCGGGGTAGAGGATCTGCATTGCGGTGGTAGATTGCCCAACCACGCCCAGTGGCACCCAGGCGGTGGCGGATTTTCCACCACTAAAATCCACCTTGCCGTGCCAGGCTGCCCAGTAGACGTAGGCAAATACCGGGACTGCCGTCAGCAAAGACATAGCGAAGAGCACGGTGCCCATGATGTGGTAGGTCTTCCCGTAATCAAGGGCAAGCCACTCAGCCACCGATGCCGAAATCATCGGCCCAACCAAAGGGAGACCCCAGGTAAAGCGCGGCTCTCCATCGAAGCGAGTGAGCTGAATTCCCCACGTGATGACGGTGACGGGACCACCCACCCAAAAGCCGACGAGGCGGAATATTCCAATGCCCGTCAAACCGGATAATGCCGCCCCAAGCGCGAGGACGCCGATGAAAAACATAGACCACTCCGCCATGGTGGTCCGCTCAAACCGAGGACTGCGGTAGCGGGTGTAACCGGCGGTCAAAACAACGAAGATAGCGCACGCAAGTGCAGCAAATACACCAGCGGCAACAAACATGTCTTCTTCAACCAACATGCGCGAGACAATGGAAGTACCCATAAGGCTGCCGGCCCAAGCCGGACCAGGCGGGGGAAGGTGGCGGAATTTATCAGTCACTACCCAGATTCTAGTTTCATCCAGAGCTTCTTACTTAGACTGCGCCACTTTTTGCCTAGTAAAAACCCTCATGTGCGCGCTGGGGAGCGGCCACTGTCAAAGTGGGCGGCGGGTATGACGAAACTCTCGGGCACGCTTACCTGTGCCGATGCAAGCAAAAAGAAAGCAGCCACCTAAGCATTGTTTAGGTGGCTGCCTTGTAGGAGAAACTAGCTGAGAACTAGCGACGCCTTAGCAGTCAAAGTAGAGCTCGAACTCCTGCGGGGTGGGACGCAGGCGCGCGGGGTTGATCTCGTTTTCGTACTTGTAGTTGATGTAGGTCTCGAGGAGATCCTCGGTAAAGACATCGCCCTCGGTCAGGAAGTCCATGTCTTCCTTCAGCGCCTCCAAGGAAGCCTCCAGGGAGGTCGGTGCCTGCGGGATGGATTCAGCCTCTGCCGGCGGCAGCTCATAGAGGTCCTTATCCACCGGGGCGTGCGGCTCGATGCGGTTCTTCACACCATCCACACCGGCCATCATCATGGCAGCAAAGGCCAGGTATGGGTTGCTGGATGGGTCCGGTGCGCGGAACTCGATGCGCTTAGCCTTTGGGTTGGAACCGGTAATTGGAATGCGGATCGCAGCCGAACGGTTGCGCTGGGAGTACACCAGGTTGATCGGCGCCTCGAAGCCCGGAACCAGGCGGTGGTAGGAGTTCAGCGTTGGGTTGGTAAAGGCGAGCACGGCGCCTGCGTGGTGCAGGATGCCGCCGATGAAGTAGCGGGCGATATCGGAAAGCCCTGCGTAACCAGCCTCATCGTGGAAAAGGGGCTCGCCGTCCTTCCACAGGGACATGTGGGCGTGCATGCCGGAACCATTATCGCCAGCCAGTGGCTTTGGCATGAAGGTCGCGGCCTTGCCCCACTCCTGGGCGGTGCGCTTGACCACGTATTTGAAGGTCTGGATGTCATCGCCGGCGTGCAGCAGGGAGTTGAAGCGGTAGTTGATCTCGTTTTGGGCCGCGCCCACCTCGTGGTGGAAGCGCTCGATCTGGAAGCCGACCTCTTGCAGGTTGGCCACGATGTCATCGCGGACCTCGCTGTGCTTATCGTACGGCGGGGTAGGGAAGTAGCCGCCCTTCACGCGGGTCTTGTAACCGGTATTGGGAGTGCCGTCCAAGTTGGTCTCGTTATCGCGGTTCCACCAGCCTTCATCGGAGTCCACCTCAAAGAAGCCGTGCTGCATATCGGTGCCATAGCGCACGGAATCGAAGAGGTAGAACTCGGCCTCGGCGCCAAAGTTACAGGTATCGGCGATGCCGGTGGACTGCAAGTATTCCTCGGCCTTGCGGGCAATATTGCGCGAGTCACGGGTAAAAGGCTCAAAGGTAAAGGGATCGTGGACGAAGAACTTTATATTCAGGGTCTTCGCCGAACGGAAGGGATCGATATGCGCTGTGGCCGGATCCGGCAGCAGCGTCATATCGGATTCTTCGATGGTGGTAAAACCACGAATGGAAGAACCATCAAAGGCCAAACCATTTTCTGCTTCTTCTTCAGTAAATTCGCTGGCAGGGATGGAAAAGTGGTGCTCGGTGCCGGGGACGTCCGTAAAGCGGACATCCACGAACTTTACGTCCTCATCCTGAATAAATTGGACGATGTCCTGCACTGTCTCGAAAGACAAGATTGCCTCCTGTTTGTTGGCCGATGAATTATCTGCCTATAGCCTACTAGTTTTATCCACCCGGCATGGTCATTGGCCTCGTTTCACTTCTGGGAGAGGGGCAACTAAATTGGTCAGCATGGCAGACAAGCGCACGTGGCTCGATGGGCCCAATATTCCAGGCGAATATGACGATGCAGGAACCCCCGGCCGGTGGCCCGGTGAACACTTGGGCTTGCCGGAATCCGGACCTGGGTCCATGGCGTCGGTCGGCCGCCGCGCAGGCGCCGTAGCCATTGACTGGATCATCTGCATGCTGCTGGCCAATCTCATCCTCATGTTCACCACGCAGCTCGGCGGCGTATCCTTCTTGGGCTACGCCCTCTGGGCATTAATGGGCATCGTATGTGGCTGGCTATTTGCACGCACCCCGGGCATGCTCATCCTCGGCATGGGCGTGGCCCGCCTGGATGTGCCGGGCGCGCAGGTGGGTTTCTGGCGCGCGGCAGTGCGCACGCTGCTTACCGGTGTAATCTTCCCCGCCGCCATGGTGGACGCGGACGGCCGCGGCATGCACGACCGAGCAACCGGCACCATCGTCATTAACTCTTAGCGGCGCGCGGGGATAAGTCCCGCGCACCGTAAAACTACGACGGTCCCTGCAACCTTTCCCAATCGGGTGGTTGCAGGGACCGTTTGTGCTTTAGAGCAAGGCGAGAGCCGAAAGCCTAGCCGGGGCGAGTGGCTAAAGCAGTATTTAGCTCTTTCCCTTGCGCTGTTGCGCGCGGCGCATGCGGCGGTTCATGCCCGACATGTTCTGTGCCTGCTGCGGCATTGGGCCCTTGGGCATACCCGGCATCGTTCCCGGCATGGAGTCCATGGCCTCAATGCGGCGGATATTGTCGTAGGTGGCGTTCTTATTGTAGTTGCGCGGCAGCTTCATGAGGTGGTTGCGCAGCTTGGAAACCGGCACCTCGTCCTCGCCGTTGCCGACGTAGACCTCATAGACCGGCACGCCACCGGCAATCTTGTCCACGCGCTTTTTCAGCTGGTTCAGGGTGGGGCGAAGGCGGTTCTTATTGCCTTCGCACACGAAGATGACGCCCGCATTGCCGATGACCCTGTGAATAAGATCCTGCTGGCGGGTGGCGGCGATGCCGGACTTTACGGACCACACGATGCCGACGGTATTGCGCAGCTGCTGCTCCAAGGCCCAACCGGCGGCGCCGGGCTGGTCTTCGACGCGCTTGTACATATCGCGTTCTAGGCGGCGGGTAAACAGGAACATCGCCAAAAGCGCGCCCAATCCCAAGCCGATAATCAGCATGAACCACTGGCCATTAAAGAGCGTGCCAATGAGGAAGAACAATAGGCCGACGCCGAGGAAGGCGGCCAGCATGATAGGAATGAGCGCCTTATCCTGCTTGCGCTGCAAATTGAATGCCTGCCACAACTGTGACCAGGTTTGCTTACGCTTTTGGCGCTTGGCCGCGCGTTCTTGCTTCTTGGCAGCTTTCAGGGCTGCTTTGTCATCTTTCGCCATGGTTCCTACTTTAAAGGTCAGGTGACAAAAATGTTAAACGGCCCCGCAGATGGCGAGGGCCGAGTAAGAAAACTCCGAGGGTTTAGCGCACGGTTGCCGCGACCGAATTAGCATTGGCCGGAGTTTTGGCCATGCGGGTGGTCACCGGGGTTTCTTCCGAAGGACCGTACTTATCCAGCAAAGTGGATGCCTCCTGGGCGGTAGCACCCTGGGAGGTCTCCTTCAGGTGCTTGAGATTCTCCGGCAATTCCAGGCCGCGCTTTTCCATGGCCTGCACGTACAGGCGGCCGGCGCGGTAGGAGGAGCGAACCAGCGGGCCGGACATGACGCCGCCGAAGCCCAGCTCCTTGGCCAGCTTGGAGTGGGCCACGAATTCCTCCGGGCGCACCCAGCGCTCGATGGGGTGGAAGCGCGGGCCGGGGCGCAGGTACTGGGTGATGGTGATGATGTCACAGCCAGCCTCGCGCAGGTCGCGCAATGCTTCTTCGACCTCGTCCTCGGTCTCGCCCATGCCCAAAATCAGGTTGGACTTGGTAATAAGGCCGTAGTCGTGGGCTTGGCGGATGACATCGAGGGAGCGCTCGTAGCGGAAGGCCGGGCGGATGCGTTTGAAGATGCGCGGCACGGTCTCCAGGTTGTGAGCGAATACCTCCGGTTGTGCCTCGAAGACCTCTTCGAGCAGATCCGGCTTGCCAGAGAAATCCGGGGTGAGGTTCTCTACGCCGGTGTGTGGGTTGAGCTCGTGGATCTTACGCACGATTTCCGCATACAGCCACGCGCCCTCATCTGGGAGGTCATCGCGGGTCACACCGGTAATGGTGGTGTAGTTGAGGTCCATTTCCTGGATGTTTTTGGCCACGCGGCGCGGTTCGTCGCGGTCAAGCGGCTCCGGCTTGCCGGTTGCAATATCGCAGAAGTCGCAACGACGGGTGCACTTATCGCCGCCGATGAGGAAGGTTGCCTCGCGGGATTCCCAGCATTCGTGGATATTCGGACAACCGGCTTCTTGACAGACGGTGTGCAGGGAGGCGCCGGCCACGCGGGACTTCATGTCCTCATAGCCCGGTCCGGTGCGTACCTGGTTGCGGATCCACCGCGGCTTTTGTTCGATGGGCGACTCCGCATTTTTCTTCTCAATGCGGAGCATCTTGCGTCCTTCAGGCTTTACAGTCACAAATACTCACTTTATCGATCAAAGATGGTGATGGCTAATAGCTCTTCTAGGTTCAAGGCGCGCGGGCACACAACTATTCCACGCTAGCCCCAAACTAGGGCCACCGGGTTTAAGCCTGCGCTTGCCGACGCCGCTCCCGCGCCTTCTCATTCGCAAGCTTCGTGGGATCGGGCGCGGAACCGAAACTGTGATCGGCGACGATGAGACGGCCCGAGAGGGCATCATCAAGTGCCCGCAAAAGCGGCTGCGAGGCTTCTTCCATTGTGACCTCGCGTCCCAGTTCCAGCGAAAGCGTCGTGATATCTGCATCATCGATGCCACAGGCCACGATGTGCTCGTAATACTCCAGCGTATTGCTGCAGTTGAGCGCCAGGCCGTGCATGGTAACCCCGCGGGTAATGCGGATTCCCAGCGCCGCAATCTTGCGATCGCGCTGCGAGGCGGAAGGATCTTTAGCCTGGGTGGTAGAAGGCACCCACACCCCAGAGCGGCCGTCGATGCGGCCTGCGGTAGTCACGCCCATCTCGCGCACTGCCTGGATGGTGGCCTCCTCGAGGCGGCGGACATAATCGACGACATCGACAGGCTCCGCCAGCTTGATGATGGGATAGAGCACCAACTGCCCCTCGCCATGCCAGGTAATGCGCCCGCCGCGGTCCACGGTGATAACCGGCAGATCATTATCCGGCATATCCTCAGGCTGCGTGCGCTTGCCCGCGGTGTAGATATTGGGGTGTTCGACCACTAAGACCACATCGTCCTGCGCGTCCTGCGCGCGCGCCGCTGCCACCTCCGCCTGATAATCCCATGCCTCTTGATAATCCATGCGGCCCAAGTGGCGAATTTCAAGGGGGTTATCCGAGGCGCGAATGGAGCGTTCAGCGGGAAAGAAAGGATCGCGTGGTGCAGTCATAATCTCTAGTGTCGTCTTCTTTGGTAGGGAAAAGCAAAGCGGGAGAATGCCTTGGCATCCTCCCGCCTTATTTTATGTTCGAGGGCGTCGAACTAACCGCCTTTTAGTCGAGGCCGTTAGCGGAGGCGTATTCCTCTGCCTCCATGAGCTCGCCTGCTTCATCCACCTCGACCTCGAAGAGCCAGCCTTCACCGAAGGGGTCGTTGTTGATGACGGCGTAGTCATCGTGAACGGCATCGTTGACGGCCTTCACGGTGCCGGTGACCGGGGAGAACAGGTCCGATACGGACTTGGTGGATTCGACCTCGCCACAGGAATCGCCGGCGGTGACGGTATCGCCTACCTCAGGCAGTTCGGCGAAGACGACCTCGCCTAGGCGGTCTGCGGCAACGGAGGTGATGCCGATGCGAACGGTCTTGCCTTCTACGGCGTCCTTCGCGGCGTTAACCCATTCGTGGTCTTCGGAGTAGGAAAAGTCTTGGGGCAGGTTAGACATGGTGTGTAGTCCTTTCGGGCTGAGATTTTAGGGTGTGCGGGTGGCTTACTTGTCGCGCTTGTAGAACGGCAACGCGGTTACTTCAAAAGGATAACGCTTGCCGCGGATTTCTACCTCCACCGCGGTGCCCGGTTCGAGCTCCGCGCTGGTATCAAGCAGCGCAATGGCCACTGGGTGGCCAAGAGTGGGGGAGGGCTGACCCGAGGTGACGGTGCCGACCTTGGTGTCATTGAGGTAAACCTCGGCGCCGGCACGCGCGGCGCGGCGCTGATCCGAGGTGAGCCCGGAGATAAAGACCTGTGGGCCCTCCTCGGCGCGCTTGCGGATGACGTCTGCGCCCACGAAGTCAGCTTCTTTCTTGGCAAAGGCGCGCGACATGCCCGCCTCTACCGGGGTGATATCGCGGGAGAGCTCGTTGCCGTAGAGCGGCATGCCGGCCTCCAAGCGCAGGGAATCGCGCGCGGCTAGGCCGCACGGCTTGATGTCATATTCCGCGCCCGCTTTGAGCAATTCTTCCCACAGCTGCGGGGCATCGGAGTTGTAGACGATGAGCTCGAAGCCATCCTCGCCGGTATAACCGGTGCGTGCGATGATGGCGAAGGTGCGTGCCACCTTGCCCATCGTGGCGGCGTAGTAGCCCAGCTCGTAGACGGCTTCTTGCTTATTGTCCTCTACCAGCGGGACGAGGATCTCGGCGGCCTTGGGGCCCTGCACGGCGATCATGGCAACGTCGCGGGACTCGTTCTTGAGCTCTACGTCGAAGCCCTCGGAGCGCTTATTGAGTTCGTCCCAGACGGTATCGGCATTGCCGGCGTTGGGCACGACGAGGAACTTTTCATCCTCGAAGCGATAGGAAATCAGGTCATCGATGATGCCGCCGTCTTCAGCGGTGATCATGGAGTACTTGGCCTTGCCCACCTTCAGCGAATCTAGGTTAGAGATGAAGGAGTAGGACAAGAACTTGCCGGCGTCGGGTCCATTGACCCAGATTTCACCCATGTGGGAGAGATCAAACAGGCCTGCGCTGTTGCGAACGGCGCGGTGTTCTTCCAGCTCGCTGTTGTACTTCAGCGGCATATTCCACGGCCCAAAGGCCGTGAAGGTAGCGCCGAGTTCCTCGTGCTTGGCATTGAGCGGGGAGGTTAGAAGTCCGGTCATTGTTACTCCTCGGAATCGTCGATCTCGAATGCTTCTGGCGGCGGGCAGCTGCACACCAGGTTGCGGTCGCCGTAAGCCTCATCGAGGCGGCGAACCGGTGGGAAATACTTGTAGCTATGCAATAGGGATTTGACCGGCCACGCGGCCTTGTCACGGCCGAAGGAGTACTCCCAGTTATCGGTAGCTACCGACTCAGCCGTAAACGGTGCGTGGTGGATAACGGAGTCCTCGTAGGCCACCTCACCGTCGATTATCTCCTGGATTTCGGCACGGATGGTGCGCATGGCTTCGATGAAGCGATCCAGCTCGCCCTTGTCCTCAGACTCGGTGGGCTCAATCATCAAGGTCCCGGCCACGGGGAAGGCCAGGGTGGGGGCGTGGAAGCCGAAGTCAATGAGGCGCTTGGCCACATCGGCGGCGGTGACCCCGGAGGCATCGGTAAGCTCGCGCAAATCGATGATGCACTCGTGCGCTACCAAGCCCTCGTTGCCGGTGTAGAGGACAGGGAAGTACTCGTTGAGTGAGGCCGCCACGTAGTTAGCGCCCAACACTGCGTGGCCGGATGCGGCGGCGAGGCCCTCGGCACCGGTCATGGCCAGGTAGGCCCACGAAATAGGCAGGACACCGGCGGAGCCGTACTTGCTGCCGGTAATGGGAACGCCCTGGCCAACAGGGGTTTCCGCGGTGGCATCAAGCTCAGGGGATGCAGCATCACTGGGCAGGAACGGAATGAGGTGTTCTGCCACCGCCACTGGGCCGATGCCCGGGCCGCCGCCACCGTGCGGAATCGTGAAGGTCTTGTGCAGGTTGAGGTGGGAGACATCGCCGCCGAAATCGCCCGGACGAGCCCAACCGGTCAGCGCGTTCATGTTGGCGCCATCGATGTAGACTTGGCCGCCGACCGCGTGCACCTTATCGCAAACATCGCGCACCTCGGGGTCGAAGACGCCGTGGGTGGAGGGGTAGGTGACCATGATGCCGGCGATGTGGTTGCCGTGCTTTTCGATCTTTTCTTCCAAGTCCGCGACGTCAATTGAGCCGTCCTCGGCGGTCTTGACCACGGCGACGCGCAGGTTTGCCAGGGTGGCAGAGGCCGCGTTGGTGCCGTGTGCGGAGGCCGGGATGAGCACAACATCGCGCTCATTATCGCCATTGGCCACGTGGTAGCGGCGAATGGCCAGCAAGCCCGCCAACTCACCCTGGGAGCCGGCATTGGGCTGGATGGAGACCTTGGCATAGCCGGTAAGCTCGGCGAGCCAGCCTTCGATCTCTTCCACCAACGCGCGCCAACCCGTCGTGGTCTCTTCCGGGGCATATGGGTGGATACCGGCGAATTCTGGCCAGGAGATGGGTTCCATGGCCGCGGTGGGGTTGAGCTTCATGGTGCACGAGCCCAGCGGAATCATGGAGCGGTCCAGTGCCAAGTCCTTGTCCGCGAGCTTGCGCAAGTAGCGCAGCATCTGGGTCTCAGAATGGATGGAGTGGAAAATCTCGTGCTCCAGCGGTTCCTCGGCGCGCTGCAGGTTCTCCGGCAGGCCAAATTTTGCCTCAGCCGGGGTGGCGCCGAAAGCCTCTGCCAAGTGTGCGACATCGCGCTGCGTGGCGGATTCGCCGAAGGATACGGATACCTTGTCGGTGCCAATGGCGCGCACCAAGTAGCCTGCATCCTGCAGGTCAGCCTTGATCTTCTGCGCGTCAACGCCGTTGACGGTGACGGTATCGAAGAAGTCCTGCGATGTGATTTCCAGGCCGGCATCCACGATGGACTGGGCGAAGGAGGAGGCCAAGTCGTGCACGCGGTCGGCGATGTCCTTCAGCCCCTTCGGCCCGTGGTAGACGGCGTACATCGAGGCCACATTGGCCAAAAGTGCCTGGGCAGTACAAATATTGGAGGTCGCGCGCTCGCGGCGGATGTGCTGCTCGCGGGTCTGCAGTGCCAAGCGGTAGGCCGGGCGGCCATCTGCATCCTTGGAGACGCCGACGATGCGGCCTGGCATCTGGCGCTTGAGTTTATCCGTTACCGCCATGTAGGCAGCGTGGGGGCCGCCGAAGAAGAGGGGTACACCAAAGCGCTGAGACGAGCCCAAAACGATATCGGCGCCCAAGTTTCCGGGGCCTTCAAGAAGCAGCAGGGACAGCGGGTCAGTGACCACGGAGGCCAGCGCGCCGCGGGTGTGCAGCTCTTCAATCACGGCAGAAGGATCAAAAATCTCTCCTTCGGTGCCGGTGTAGGCGATGACTGCACCGATGAGGTCTTCGCCCACCAAACCCTCGCGCACGTCCACGATCTCTACCTCGAGGTCAATGGCGCGGGCGCGCTCAGCGGCAACGGTGAGCACCTGCGGGTGCAGGCGCGAGTCCAGTATGACGCGGCGACCCTTCTTTACTGCGCGGGACATCAATCCGACCGCCTCGGCGGTAGCGGAAGCCTCATCCAACAGGGAAGCATTCGCGATGGGCAGCCCTGTCAGGGATTCGATCATGGTCTGGAAGTTGAGTAAGGCCTCCAAGCGGCCCTGGGAAATCTCAGGCTGGTAGGGAGTATACGCGGTATACCAGCCGGCATCCTCAAGCAGGCCGCGGCGGATGACGGCGGGGGTCAGGGTGTCCGAATAGCCCTGGCCATAGAAGGGTTTAAGCACAGTGTTTTGATCGGCGAACTCCCGCAAAGCGGTCTGTGCCCCGTCTTCAGAGAGTGCTTCTGGCAAGTGGGGAAGTTCCGTAGCGCGGATCTTGGGTGGAATGGCGGCATCGACAAGCGCCTGCACGCTGTCGTAGCCCACAGTGCCGAGCATGGCGGCCTGCTCGGCAGAATCCGGCCCTAGGTGGCGGGAGATGAAATCCATCTGTGAGGTCTCCTTCATCGGGTGCAATGGTCTTAACCGCCCCTAAGTATATGTTTAATAACCGGTAAAAACAGCGCCCTTGAAAAACTTTTATGCAGCAACTCACCGAGGGAAATGTGTCGTAGCCCGCTTACCTCCTAATTAGTGAAATATATCCTGCAGCGCCGGGATAAAATTCGTCTGATATTTTTGCCGGAAGTTTACGCGCTACACCCCCGCGCGGTACCCCAGGCATGACAAAACCTCCCGTCCCTTCGCGCGGAAGGAACGGGAGGTATGCCAGTTAGCTAACTGCTTTAGATATCGAGGTCAGCCTCAAAGTCTGCAGTCTCCAGGCGGTCCTTGATGGTGGTGATGAAGCGGCCTGCGTCCGCACCATCGATGACCTGGTGGTCATAGGTGAAGGGCAGGAAGCACATCTGGCGGATGGCGATAGCATCTTGGCCATTCTCGTTGACCACGACAGCGCGCTTCTGGATAGCCGCGGTACCCAGGATTCCGGCCTGTGGCGGAACCAGGATCGGGGTATCGAGCAGTGCGCCCTCGGAACCGATATTGGTCACGGTGAAGGTGGCACCGGTCAGGTCATTCGGCTTCAGCTTGTTATTGCGGGCCTTATCAGCCAGCTCCGCAATCTGCTGCGCGATTTCCGGCAAGGACAGGTTCTGTGCCTTGTGGATGACCGGGGTGAGCAGACCCTTCGGGGTGTCTACGGCGATGGCGACGTTGACATCCTCGTGGTAGGTCATCTTCTTGGTCTCTGGGTCATAGGAGGCGTTCACGTTCGGGTGGGAGACCAAAGCCTCCGTGGTGGCCTTCACGATGAACGGCAGGAAGGACAAGTTGGCGCCGTACTTATCAATGAACGCCTGTTTGTTCTTCTTGCGCATATCCCAGATAAGAGTCATATCGACTTCCTGCACGTGGGTAAGCTGTGCGGAAATCTGCAGCGCTTCCACCATCTTGGTAGCGGTGATTTCGCGGATGCGGTTGACCTTCTTGGTGGTGCCGATAAGCTCCTGCTTTTCCGGATCCACAGACTTGGTGGACCAGCGTGCGCGTGGGGAGTCAGCAGCCTTCTTATCGTCGTTTGCCGATGCCTTCGCATCGCCCTCACCAGCAGCGGAAAGGACGTCTTGCTTGCGGATGCGTCCACCCACACCGGTGCCCTCAATGGAGTTGAGGTCCACGCCGTGCTTATCAGCCAACTTGCGCACCAACGGGGTGACGTATGGAACGTTATCGCCGTTGTTGACCTTGGTGGAGGTGTTCAGGGAAGAATCCTGCTTCGGTTCTTCCTTCTTCTCTTCCTTGGCTGGCTCGTCCTTGTCTTCCTGCTTGTCCTCGGACTTGGTTTCTTCCTTTTCTTCGGACTTGTCGTCGTCGGAGTCATCGGAGTCGTCGGAGGATGGTGCGGCGTTTTCGTCGCCGACGCGGGCGATGGCTTCGCCGACCTCGATGGTTTCGTCTTCTTCGGCGAGGATTTCTACCAGGGTGCCGGCAACGGGGGAAGGAATTTCGGTGTCGACCTTGTCGGTGGAGACCTCGAGCAGTGGTTCGTCTACCTCGACGGTGTCGCCGACGGACTTGAGCCACTGGGTAATGGTGCCCTCGGTGACGGATTCGCCGAGTTCTGGCATTTCCACATCGGTGGCCTCGCCAGAAGCCTTGGAGCTAGAGTCAGACTTCTTCTCGTCCTTGTCTTCCTGCTTGTCCTCGGACTTGGTTTCTTCCTTTTCTTCGGACTTGTCGTCGTCGGAGTCATCGG